>NZ_JFHL01000014.1 GCF_003664995.1 Mesotoga sp. BH458_6_3_2_1
ACTTTTCGGGAACTTAGGATTCAAGGCTCTTGGAGGTCCCGGGTCCTTGTCCGCCATCTTTGCTCTACCCTTTCTCTAAGAGACCGCAAAGCAGGTTTATTGGGGCAGACTCCAGGGGACTACAGCGTATGGTTATTCTGAAAATGCCACAATCTGTCATGCTAAACTTGATTCAGCATCTCGTGCTCTTGGTTTTTGTTCTTCCTCACGCGATGCATGAAGCTATGAAGTAATTAGGTGTGGAAAAAGATGTGCGACTTGTCTCAATCCAATGCACAAAAAACCGGTTCTGTCTCGGATTTTCCGGATTCTAATGGTCACTGATTTTCAGTCACTGATTCTCTGGTTTCATAGAGAAAGAGAGACCGCAACGAATCAGTTCTCGAAATCATCTAGACTAACTAAGGTCTTAGTTTCCCCATTGGTCTGTTGTGTCTACAGTTCTATTCAAACTTTCGGTCATGATCAGGATCAAGAGAGCAAACACTGCAAGGTACACTGGGTAGAATCCAATACTCAAATTGCTTGCAACTAGCCCAAACAATGGAGGCATGAAAGTAGTACCTGAGTATGCGCTCGCCATCTGGATTCCAATGATGGCCTGGGAGTTCTCCTTTCCGAAGTTCGACGGCGTTGCGTGAATTATGGAAGGATATATAGGCGCACAACCTAAACCGATTACAATCAGGCCCACTAAAGCTATTTCTGTTCTAAGTGGGATACCCACCATCACTACGCCAACTATCATGACTGCAATCCCGTAACGTATCAGTTTTCTGTCTCCAAATCTGTCTGCAACGAAGCCGTTCAGGAACCTACCTAAAGTTATCCCCATATAGAAGAGCGATGCGAACATTGCTGCAGTCTCCACATCAACTCCACGATACTCGACGAGATAAGTACTTGCCCAGAGTCCCGTAGTTGTTTCAAGGGCGCAGTATCCGAAAAATGCAATCAATACAGAAGGGACACCCTTGATCTTTACTGCTTGAGTAATGGTAAGCGGTTTCGAAGAGGTTTTTCCAGAATCTCCAAAATCCATTTTCCCGTTCTTCCATTTCTGCAAAGTGGCAAATAGAATTATCGTCAACACAATCTGAATAACTGAAACCGTTGCATACCCTCCGCGCCAACCAAGCTTTGTTCCAAGGGAAAAGCTCATGATATAGGGACTGATAGAGGCCCCAACACCCCAGAATGAATGAAGCCAGCTCATATGTCTCGAAGCGTAATGCAAGGCAACATAATTGTTGAGAGCCGCATCGATCGCTCCGGCACCGAGGCCATAAGGCACCGCGAAGAGGCAGATTACCACGAAAGACCTCGACAAGGAAAATCCAAGAAGAGCCATCGCAGTCATTGCAACGCTTATAGAAGTGACGAGTCCCGTTCCCAGTTTTCGCGTCAGTCGGTCTGACATGAGACTGGCAGCAATCGTACCTCCTGAAATAATCATGGAGACCATACCCGCAAACGATAATGGAACGTTGAATGAATCCTTCATAGCAGGCCATGCGGAGCCCAGCAGAGAATCTGGCAAGCCAAGACTAATGAATGCAATGTAGATAATAACCAGCAAGAGTGAAAACATGTGCAACCTCTCAAACTCGGTCGATTCATTTAACAATACTTCGCCGGTGTTTTGCGAAGGATTCGCTACTATGAAGAAACCGGGGTGGTCGATTCCTGATTCATTTAACTGAATTTAAATCAAAAACTGTGGAAACCATTATGGGTAGTGCCTTTTTGTTACCACGACTTACACGTTCATCCATAAATTATTATATCGCAATTTCGCACTCTAGAGTGGCAATACAGAACCGAATTCCATCCTTGTGCTGCACAGTTCATAATGCAGCCTCATGTCCTTTCTGAAATAGAATTTGAGAGCTGATTCTCATATTAAGCGCAAAATTAAGGGAGGGCAATGCCCTCCCATTAACTAGTTTTCTGTTTTCAATTAATCGAGCAGGTCTAGAACGTCCTGAGGAAGCTCGCCTATTGCTTCGAGATTTGTCTTGTTGTACACATCCACCAGGTTAGCCTTCACTACCGGGTACACTCTGCTCACGAAGTAACCCTGAGCGATGTCGGTATTGCCGAGATACCACTTGATGGCAGCGTTGACTGAATTCTCTCCCATTTCAATACAGTCAGCCTCTGCGGCTCCAATGATCGGATTCTCTGGGTCAGCAATGTACTGAGCTCCAGCCTTTCCCCCCAAGTCAGGTGCTGCCACAATGACCTCACCAAGTCTGCCTAGAGAAAGAACTGCTTCTGCCGCGCCAGTGGCAACTCCCATCATCCAGGTTCCCCACATGGCATCTATTTCGGGATACTTCTGCAGTAGACCAATAGCCAGATCAAAAGACTGAGACGGATCTGTGAATCCTGCTTTGCCAACTACTTTGATATCAGGATACTTTGCGAATGTATCTTCCGCGCCCTTCAGTCTCATAACGTTTGTCCACTGTTCTAGAGCAAAGTAGATAAGACCGACTTCTCCCTTGTAACCCATGGAGTAAGCAAGGATTTCTGCCGCTGCAGCACCCTGGCCATAACCATCGGCATCAACGAGACCAACATAGTACTCTTCGTTCTCAAGTCCTGCAGGGGTTGTCCAGTTGTGAAGCTGAGGAACGCCTGCTTTGGCAAGTTCGACGAACGAGGGCCCTAATGTAACTGCTTCCCAGGCTTGCGCAACGACGAAACCAATCTCATCGGCCTTCCCTGCGAGTGTAGTTACCTGGTCGATCTGATCAGCTATTGAGTTGGATCCCATGAAGCTTATCTCGGGTTTGCCTATAGAGGCCAGAACCTTGTTCATACCAAATCTGTTAAGGGTCTCTGTCATGTCCAAGCTAGCACCCATGAAGTAATATTGACCGAGATCGAGCGACTTTGCTTTCTCGATTTCTTCTGCAGTCAGCTCTAGGTCTCCGGCTCCCCTTACTTCTTCACCACTTGGACCTGCCGGAGTCCAGACCTGATGGAACTGCTTCTCCATCAACTGAATGAGTTCTAGCGGGACCTCTCTGAACTTCTCTGCTGCTAGGGCTGCTGACCCGGCAACAATTAAGAAAGCTACTAACAAAACAATTGCTAAGCTCTTTCTCAACATCTTTACACCTCCATTAGATAGTTTGGTGCTTTTTACCTCCCAAAGAAACTTGTCTCGATTGGGTTCCCAAGTCTGTCGAAGATTCCAAGCAAAACAGGCTTGTGACTCTGAATACCTTTGACGATTGCTACATTTGCTCTGGAGACAAACACCTGATTCCGTAGACCGTAGATTACGGAATCTCCCACGGAGAACTCGACTTCTCTGTTTCCATACAGAGTCCCGTAGTAATCAATATAGCTGGACCTCTCGGCAAGGATCTTTCTCCGAAGTATTGAATCCACATTGTCTCCCGAAAGTGCATTAAGCCTGTGATTATGATAGAGCGTTGACCAAATACCCATTGGTGAGTCACCGCTCATTAGACCTCCTCCGATTGCGTAAGCGTTATCACCATTAACATGCGAAATCTCTGATAAATACAGCCAGGCAGGTTTCTCGGGTAGATCCTCGAATGCGTGCCATGGAGTCGTGCCAGTGAACGCATTTCCGGGTTCTACATGGGTTACACCAAGTTCTCTGAACTGGTCCATCATCTGTGCCGAACTGTCTCCGGGCGCGTTTATCTGTGTTATTCTTAACCCTAATTCCTTCTCCAGAGTTTCAGCTGTGCGCTTTAGGGTGAACAGATTTGGCATGGGCATCGTCTTTCTCGCTTTCACGTCAAATCTGAAGCAAGGAAAGCTTACAACTCCGACAACTTTTACCGACGGGAGCTCGCAGATTTTGCCGACAGTTTCGAGTAGATCTTCTTCTTCTATACCTCCGAACTGAAATGGATAGAAGAAGTCTCCCTTACCCACAACTCTTATGAGCAAGTTCTGAACTATTCCCAGATCCTTTGCCACTTCAGAAATCTGTAAAGCCTTCTCATAGGAAAACACAGTTATAACTTCAGGGGCCATTGAAGAGAGCACATATCTTATTGATGCTTTGGGAATTTGAACAAGATGACCTATGTGTCCCACTCTGATCCCGTTTTTCTGCAAACAAATACCGTCTTCAAGATCCACGGCAACAGCCTTGTCAATACCCACGTTGTTAAGTGTCCGACAGATTTCCGGATTCCTTCCAAATTGCTTAGTCATGAAGTACAGATGAATTCCTCTTCCAGCGGCAGCGTCAAGAATTTTGACCGCGTTTTCTTCAACCATATCGAGATCAACAACGACAGAGTTTGCAGGTAGTTCATTTCTTTGATGCATAGAGACTGCCGTTTGTATGAGCGAGGGATTACGTCTGACGATAGTGTCAAGAAAATCCATATTTCACCTCATTCCTAAATGATGCTAGTCACGGTTCATATTCTGCAGGTATCTGACTGAAAGAGCAGATATCAAAATTACACCCATAAAAATGTCACGGTATGCCGGCTCCAAACCAATCAAAGTGACTCCGTTCGTAATGATAGTTAGGACAAATGCTGCCAGCAATGTTTTGAAGGCAGACCCCTGCCCTCCGGTAAGTGCAGCTCCAGCCAGGATGGGTGCAGAAATGGCGGGCATCAGATAGCTAGTCCCCATTGCAGGGCGAGCGGATGTTGCTCTGCTACCCAATATGAATCCGGCGATACCAGCAAGAATTGCGCTGGTAACAAAGAGAGAGATCTTCACTCTATCTGTAGGAATGCCCATGAGGCGTGCCGAACTCTGATTTCCACCAGTTGCATAAACCCATTTTCCGAATCTCGTTCTTGTCAGAACAAACCAGATGACTATTGCTATTCCGATCATCCAGTAGACCGCTGAGGCAATGTTCGCAAACGGTCTCCCAAAGAACATGTTAATGAAGCTCTTGTCCCTGATTATGATCGTTCTGTAGTCACAAAGAATCATAACTAAGCCGCCTATTGCCACTTGAGTACCCAATGTGACAAGGAAGGATGGTATCTTCAGCTTCACGGCAAAGAACGCATTGATTAGCCCCACAGCTGTTGCAGCAAGTACACCAAATGCAATTGAAACAAACGTATTCATGTGTGCAGTGCTGCTTATCGCAACAACAGCGGCAGAAAGCTCCAGAACAGACGTGAATGAAATGTCCATTTCACCAGCTATCAGGAGAAAATTCACGCCAAGTGAAAGAATTCCAAGAATACTCATCGTCTCCAACAGAATCCTGAAATTATTCACCGAAAAGAATCTTGGTTCAAGAATTGAGAACACAACAATCAGAACAACCGCAGCAAGCAGAAGAACAAACAACTCAATGTTGGCCGTACTTCTCTTCAACAAGTTTTTATAATTCATAAAAGACAATCACCTCTCATCACATCATCGAAAGGAGCTCTTCGAGGCTGAGGTCTTTCGTCACTTCGCCCTCATACTCAATTACTCCATGCTTCAAGATTATGATGCGGTCGCATAGTTGCAGTGTGTTGTTCAGATCATGAGTGACAAAGATGAGAGAATGTTCTTCCTTAAGACCCTTCAAGAGTTTGAAGACTTCATGCTTTGCGATTTCCGAGAGAGCAGAGGTTGGTTCATCGAGAAGGACAATTTTGGGATCGGCGAAAACCGCTCTGGCAACCGCGATTGCCTGTCTCTGACCGCCAGATAGATCAGAGACTTTCTTGTTAACATCCATGCTGAATTCCATCTGTTTCAGCGCCTGTTCAGTTTCGTTTTCCATCTTCTTCTTTCTAAGCACGGGAATGAATCCCAGTTTCTTTTCACGAAGTTCCCTTCCAAGAAAGAAGTTGTCAACAATTGTCATCTGATCGACCAGGGCGAGATCCTGATAAACACACTGTATTCCTTCTTCCGCTGCATCCATTGGACTGGAGAATTCAACTTTCTTTCCGTTTATCAATATCTCACCGGATGTGGGTTGAACGGCTCCTCGAATTATCTTCAGCAGAGTTGACTTACCGGCCCCGTTGTCTCCAACGAGGCCCAATATCTCATTTTTTCTAAGCTCAAATGAGACGCCGTTTAACGCTTCTACGTTTCCGTAGTGTTTAACAATATTCCTGCATTCAAGTACGACGTCATCCAAATTAAACACCTCTCTTCTTCGAGGGGGCTGACATAATAATTACCTGGGTCTCTCAGCTTAGCTCGTGCAATCTGTACTTAGCAACAAAGGCCTTCAGTGACTCAGTTGAAGGATCAATAATGATGGAACCTTTATCGCAAAGGCCTTTGAACAGATAAGAGGGAGCCTTACTGCTTGAAATCTCAAGGAAATCCTTCTTGTCCATATAGATCGCCAGTCCGGATTTCCAGTAGTTCTCATCAACCCATCTGTTGATGTCCTGGTATTCTTCTCTCCAGTCCTTCTTCACTATGCCCTGTTTGACTGAGGTTATTAGAGAGATTTTGCCCTTTTCGTCCACCCCTAGAACCAGACTTGTCCAGAGTTCCGTCTTATTCTCAAAAACCGCAATCACAACTGCAGTACCTCTATCGGCAAAGCTTTCCAATACTGATTTGAACTGAAGATACCCGACCTTTCCGGGTAGCAACCACTGCAGGCCGAATTGGCGACTTGCAGGACCGGGATAGGCCACTATTCCAGGGTAATAGCAGTCCAGCAAGCTGTACATTCTGTACATGTACTCATCAAGATCCTCGTCGACTTTCCATGAACTCTGGACTTCATTGTAGTAGTTCTCTACGTGGCTTCTCTCTAGAACCATTACCAGATCAACATTCTTTTCATTTGTCTCAAAGAGTTTCTTTGCGTCCATCTCAGGATCTGTGACCTTCCTGATTGGATTTACAACTTCCACTTCATGAGAATGACTGATGTTTTGGACCTTTCCATTCTCATGTATCACAACGATTCTTCTCTTCTCTCTCAAGCCTTTTAGAACTACATGATGAAGATTTGCCCATTGCTTTACATCGATATCAATCATCAAAGGATTTTTATCCAACATACTCATCATCCCTCCCGTCTAAGCGTTGATTGCCTTCCAGCTGAAGATCCTAATGTCGTGCGCGCAAACTTCCGTCACTAATCTTCCAGCCGAGATCTGTTCCTTCTTTTCTTCCCAGATGTCTGTAATGCTCTCGGAAACGCTAGGCAACGGAATGTCAATTTCAATTTTCTTGTCTGATGGATTTGCCACAAAGAGAATGTACTCATCACTTGTCTTGCCCTTGTACAAAACCAAGTCTGCAACGGATTTACCTTTGTCTATTCTGAAGACCTTAACGGAATCCAAGATCTCGATCAAACCGGAACTGACACTTTCCAGCTCGAAAATCTGTATTAGGGAGCCTTTACCACATGCGAATTTCTTTCCGATTTCCATGCCGTTGCTATTGAGCACTGGCTTCCCTGTTGTGGAACTCACCAGCTTGCTTAGGGCAGACTCTGAGCTGAACGTATCGTCAAGCTTTGGAACCTCCGGACCCAGAACTACCGTACCGCCGGTTTCGATGTACTCGGCCAACTTGTCGGCCGTTTTCTTTCCTATGTAGTCGAAAGCAGAGATAACCAAAACCTTGTGCTTCTTGAGTGCTTCGACTGA
The DNA here is from genome assembly GCF_003664995.1 of Mesotoga sp. BH458_6_3_2_1. Classification (NCBI taxonomy): domain Bacteria; kingdom Thermotogati; phylum Thermotogota; class Thermotogae; order Kosmotogales; family Kosmotogaceae; genus Mesotoga; species Mesotoga sp. BH458_6_3_2_1. Next base: position 7,602 of record NZ_JFHL01000014.1, read on the forward strand.
CTGAGCGGTATCTCCCAAGCTGAACACTACTCCACCTTCTGTCAATGCCCTGTAGAAAGCATCGAACCATGTACTCTTGTGCTGCTGTATTGGTCTTCTGAATCCAAGATTTTCATCGGAGACTATTACTGAACTTGGATATTCGGAGAATCCAAAGACCGGTTCTAGAAAATCTCCTACTACAGGAAGAAGAGTAGTTGCGGCTTCTAGTCTGTCGTAATCTCTATTGACCACAAGTAGTACGTCATCACACTTGGCAAAGTCGTTCCACCGTATCTTCATAAGATTGGTCCCGACTTTCTTGTGAGCGGCGTAAGAGTCTTCTTTTACGACTCCCTTTCTGTTGATAGGGGACCCGAGCCATTTGTTTCTATCAACTAGCATGTACCTGTTGAATTCCTTTATCCCGTGCATAAGCGCTTCTTTCGTTACGAAAACCTCGTCAGTGACGTCTCCGGGCTTTATATACCATGGCCAGACACCCATAATGAACTCTGGAATATATGGAAATCTGCTGCATCCTGAGACATATGATGCGATCGTCTTGACGTGGTCGTAGAGTTCCTTTCTTGAATAGATATCGAAGCCGACAAAGCCAAGCTTTTCTTCGAGAGCAGGGAGATTGAACGGAGTAGTAGGAGCTCCCTTTGCTCCACCGGGACCTAGAGGATGTGGATAGTTGTGGAATAGAGGCACGTGAATCCCCCTTGACTTCATTCGATTACCTAAGTTCTCCATGCTGGTTATCAGGTAGAATTCTCTGTATTCTATCCAATCGAGGTAATAACGAAGCTCTTCCTTCCTTGTCCCTTCAAAACGGCCTGGGGGATCTATCTCGTCAAACCCACTGTAATTTGAAGAGTACATTTTGTTAAGCTCGGAAACCGTGTTGTATTTCTCCTTCAAAAAACTTCGGTAAAGAGCCTTTGAAGAGTCGCTGTAATCTGTTGAATATGGATTGACATTGAAAAAGAATCCCATCTCGTTGTCTACTTGCACAGCGACGAGATTCCCTTTCGGTGGTTGATGCTTCTCGAGTATGCTGAAGATCGCATCATACCATAGATCAACTTCGGCGAGGAATTCCTCTGAATGATAAGCGAGTGCCGGAATGGGTCTTGGCACTTGTGTCAACACAACTTTCCCACCCTTTGCGTTTCTTGCCTGTAGCTTTGGGTCTTCGAGGATTCTCTCCGGGAAACCGAACCAGGTAAGCTCCGAATTTATCTGTGGGCCCGGCCTGACTGCGAAATATAAACCCTTTTCTTCGCAAAGCGTCAAGAATCTGTCTATGTCTCTGCTGGGTTCTACCTCCCCGAAATCAAAAACGCCTCTCTGCAATTCGTGGATTTCCCAGGGAATGTAAGTGGTAATTGCATTGAAGCCCATGTCCTTCACCTTATCAAGAATTCCGCTCCAGGCTTCCGGTTTGCTACGCCAGTAATGAACCGATCCGCTGTACATGGAAATCTCTTTCCCGTCGACCTTGAACTTCTGATCTTCAATTTTAACTGTCGCCATCATTGGCCTCCTTTCAATTCTCTTTTTGAGCTCTAGATATTAATGACTACAAGAATGTTTTTTTCTGAACTAAGTAGCCCGCACCTATTAAGACTCCTTCAGATGGAAATTTGCTTCTTGCAAAATCTACTGAACCGACAAACTCATTCGGGAGAATGTTTTTAATCAGTGGGATTGTATATTTTGTTAGGAGCTCGAATTGGTTGTAGCCGATCCCCCCGGTCATAACAACGATATCTGGATTAAGAATTGAAATCAAGTTACAGAGCGCAAGAGCTAAGCTCTTGCATCCTTGATAGATTAGATCTCTTAAGCGCTCGTCATCAATGTCCCTTTCAAATAGATCTGTGGCTGTGAACCCGTGATATCCAAATTCGTCAAGCTTTCTCTCTAAACAAACACCTGACATCTTTTCTTCAAGCTCGCCGAAGAAGCTCTCTCTGTAATAGGTATTGTCCCAGTTGGAAATTAAGTAACCCAATTCTCCGGCCCTTCCAGTAGAACCTGTATAAAGCCTTCCGTCAATAATCACCCCGCTACCGATCCCTGCTCCAAGGTTAATTACAACAACGTTTTTCTTTCCTTCAGCCACACCTTTCCAGCTTTCACTGAGCGCCTGCAAAGCTGCGTCGTTCTCACAAAAGGTTTCAATACCGAATTGCTCCTCGATCCATGATTTAATTGGAACATTTCTCAAAGACAGTACCGGGATGAAATCGGCAACGCCGTTATTGCTGCCAATTACGCCTGGTATTCCTACTCCTATGCCAATTATCTTCTCTTTTGGAACGACCTCGATTACCCCTTCTATGGCTTCAAACAAAAGACTCATGAACTCTTCTTTTGACATGTTTTCTCTAAGAGAAACTGTTTGTGAAGCTCCTATGTTTCCATCGAGATCGATCATTGCAGCAACTATCTTGGTTCTGCCGATGTCTACTGCCAGTGTCAGTCTGAAATCGGCAACAAAGCCCAATAAAGTAGCATGCTTGCCGCCCTTTGAGCTTCTCTTAACATCCTTCCCGACTTCTCTGACAGCCCCTATGCTCAGGAGTTTGCGAACTCCAAGAGTGACAACAGGCTTACTTATGTTTTCTTTCTTCGCAATTCTGACTCTTGCAATAGGACCCTCATTTCGAATCCTTGCAAGAATAACTCTCTCTCTTTCCGTAAAATGCAGATTCCCCAAGATAGAACTCCTAACCAAGTTAGTATCATAAAGTCCAACGAATGAATTCTATCACACTTTTCCACACCATCAAAACTTGATTCATCATAGTTAGTAAAACCTAACTAATTGTCTGATCATAGAGAAGGCTGATAATCAGTCTAGAATGCGTTTGAATGATCATGACTGAAGTTAAGAGGGAACTATTAAGGCAGTAAATTGTACATTGCTTTCGAAGCAACGGCACTTCAGAGGCTAAAAGGCCCTGTGTGCGGATTGTTGCTGTGATGATAAAAAAGCCTTCAGATGAATGATTTCTTTCTCCGAATTCTTATTGTAATAGAAATCAATGTTTTACATAGATTCTGCAGGAATCTCTCACCTGATTCGAGGAGACTCCCTTCTAGTTGGCAATTAGAGTGCGTTTTCATTCATCGAAAGGGCTAATCTAAGTGATATGGAATTAATGATTACTCCAAGTGTCTCGCATAGCCGAGCAGCCCACAAGAGGCGGAAGCTCTAAAAAGGAAAAAGAGAATCCTTCAGACCGAGCCTTCACAAAGTCGATCAGGTTCTAATGTTTATCCAAATTTCTGCTCAAGTCAAGCAAATCGAAGCAGAGTAATACTAGATGGTACTCCGTAATATATATACAGTTTCGATTTCATTGTTCCACTGAACCTAATACCCCCTCGAAAACCCAGATCCTGAATAGGAGCTTTTCAGGATGACGAAGTGAGAGATCGCAAGAAGTCACTACGGAACGATAACGCAATAAGTTTTCGAAAAGCCGTTATCGGGATAAAGTCCTTAGTAACACCGATAATTGCTAATCTGCCAGCCGTTTCTGTTCGCTAGACCCCAGACTCGAGGCCCGAGAACCGTTTCGTTGGGCTTTTTTACTCGCAACTGTTCTTTTCGGTGAACGGAGAACCGCTCAACGGTCAACCAGTTTCTTTGCTCTTACTAACCTCCGACCCCGGCCTTTATTGCAACTCACATCTTGGAACTTGCAACTGGTTTTTTGCTCTTTTTCTTTGGTTTTTGCCTCCTGGTGCGTAAGCGCCAGCATCACTTCCTCGCGCCAGCGAGCCTCACTTCCTGCTGGAGGCAGCATCACTTCTGATCTTGATGCCACCAACCTGCAACCCCCTACCTCGCTGTAGTTCAAGCCCAGATTCTGAACAGGAGCTTTTCAGGATGACAAACTGAGTTGGTTCTCACAGCCTAACATGATGCCCCTTGAAGGATCTTTCCTCCTGGCAAAGCCCGCCTTGCGTCCTGCAACTTCTTGTCGGAGGACGGTAGACCAGTGACGGTTGACCTGAGAGGCTTCCTGCGAAGCAGCATCACTTCCTGGGATGCTCATCCCAGCATCACTTCTGCATCTTGCAACTGATCTTCTGCTCTTCCCAACCCCCTACCCGCAACCCCGTACCTCGGTTCTATTTCAACAAAATTGTCTTCATGGTGAAAGAATCAAGAATCGCCATTGTGACGTCGAACTCTTCGTTACCGAATTCGCTCTCAACGAACGGAGACTGCAGCGTGATCTCAAGTAGCTGAGTGTCGGCGGGCCTTTCGGCCGGCAAGAAGTCGACGGAGTTTTGAACCACGAGTCTCAATGGATCCTGGTTAGCGAAGAAGTAATCGATGAAGTCCTGTCGCTCCTCTTCCGTGATTCCGTAAGTGTAGGTAGCAATCTGTCCTGCCGAAGTGTCCACAGGAACCCAACCGTAATTTGGCAGATAGAACTCGGCCCAAAAGTGCGAACCCAGCTGTCCGGAGAAAATCTGAAAGCCTCCCGGTGCCCTTGCCGGTATTCCGACGGATCTGCAGAGAGCTGAGAAGATCATCGACTGGGTCCCGCAGTCACCGTAACCGTGTTCGAAAGAGTAGAGGCTTTCCGGAATGCCGGCGGCTTCTAATGAAACGTGAGCCATGAAAGTGTATTTGATGTTTTCGACTACGTAATAGTAAATCTTTTTCGCCTGGAGGTAAGGATTGGTTTCATCTCCAACAACGCTTCTTGCAAGCTGTTCAAATCTTTCATCGAAGTAGATGCTTCCTTCTGACTTCGTGTAGTCCTTGTAAAGCGAGCTTTCTTTGTCGTATTCGCCTACCTGATCTGGATCTATATCGAACTGTTGCTGGTAGTGTGTGAAAGTAAACTTCACTGAGATATCCAGATCCTCAACGAGGTTCGAAAGATCGAATTCGAAGAGAACATATGCTATATCGCCGGAGGTTCTGGGAATGCCGACCACCGCTTCCTTCGGGGTCACCTCAAGCAAAGAAATATTCTCTTGAGCGGCCGTCTGCAGAGGAAGGGGGAACCAGATTCTCAACGAACCCTCATCCGGCAGCAGAGATCTTTCAGTATGCACTTTGTACTCCACGAGGTAGTTTTTCGGGCTGAAATACGGGCTGTGAGCTGGCTTGAAGGTGGCAAAAGGTGTTTGCCTCGGTCCGTATTCTTCCAAGAGGTATCTAACCAGCAAGACATTGCCCGCCGACCACTCTGGCACCCTGTTTACCAGTTCAGGGTCCCTGGTGAAGAGATTGTGCTCCATGTCACAGTAGTACATCTCTACGCCGTCCACGATAGCTCTCTGGATGTCTCTTTCGATAATGAATTCTCTAACTTCTTCATCACTCTTGAGCTCGGGATAATGTTTCACAATTATCTCTTTAGCCTCTTCGAATGTCAGCGAGAATTCCAGGGTGCTTTTCAGTTCGTTCTGTCTTCTCAAATACTCGTCGGACCGCTGGAAGAAATTACCGAAAGCGACTGTCGAAATGAGAACGATCACAAGAACAAGTTTCAATTTCATAGTTTATCCCCCTTTTCTGTTCCCTGATTTGTCACAACAAAGAAAGTATATAATGATTGACTTTCAAAATTAAAACAATGAATGTAGTCTTTTGATGAATATCCTTGCCTTGTGATCTCAGAAAAGAGTAAATTCAGATCGGAGCACTCAAATATTGAGGCTAAACAGTTAATCCCCGGTTCTGGATTTTTATTTGACCAAATGCTGTATTTACTAATGTCAGAAGCTTAGGGGTTAATTTGATCAAATATGTTGGTGCGTTAGTTTTCCTTTTCATTTGTCCCCTTATTTAGCTGTTTTCAGATTTCTTGCTGTCAAAGTTGAGTATGAGCTCGAGAGTCTCTCTTGTAGTTGCGACTTTGATTAATACTCTAACTCGCTCCTCAAAGAAGTCTTTGTCGCCTGTGACAAACACATCTGGTCTAGCCTCAATGGCGGAAGCAAGAATCGGAGCATCATGATCATCTCTGATTAGATCAATACATCGCTCCACTTCACTTTTGTCTGGAAGGGGCAATATTTCTGCATCAAGTGATTGGAGAACATTCTTGTAATCTTGGATCATACTTGGGAACTTCCTTCTCAATACTCTCTCGACCTCTGAAACACTGAACTTCGCAAGCAGAAGCACATGATCAGAATGGACGAGGGTACGCAACAAGAGTCTTTCCATTCCGTCGAAAACAATGCCCGAGAGGAATGTGTTCGAATCAATCATCACTCTCATCGTAAATCTCTTTGAAGAGCTTCTTTCTGACCTTTTCCAGCTCGTTTTCTAATTCTTCCTTTGTATAGCCTCTCGCCTCCGCCTCTTTCTGAAACTCCTTTACTATCATGTCGAAAGGCGACACCAGCTGATAGATTATCTTATCTCCTTCCACAGAGACCTTGAACCTGCTGTCGGGAGTGATCTTAAGTTTATCTCTCGCTTCCTTTGGTATTGTTATCTGTCCTCTCTCCGTTGGTCTGAGTAATCTGGTCGACATGACATCACCTCCAGCAAGTAATATGATAGCATGAATTCATATTTCCTATTAATGATGTTTTTTCATCAACTACACTGCTGAAGCGATCAGTTATAAGATCTACGAAGTCTCTTCTAAAAGCAATTTTGTTCAATAGGAACGGATTCACGTTCATGTGCATAGAGGCCTTTTTCAAGACGAGGCGAGAAATTCACAGGCGCTAAGGATCAATACTTCGAAAATATGGGGACAGACAGGTTTTCCGTTGTCTGTCCCCTTGAAAAAACGCTATCAAGATGACGTCCTTAGTAACACCGACAATTGTGAATCTGCCACCTGCTTTTGTTCGCCAGACCCAAGACCCCAGACTCCAGATCCGCTGTCAATCTTGTACCCTACCCGCTAACTCCGACCGCGGCCTTCGCTTCAAGAAAAATCGAGTCTGAATCCTCTTGCTAAATGAGATGCTGATATGTTCTTCTCGCGGTTAGGCATTGTGAAACAAAGGTCATATGCTATCATTCAAATACTAGCAATCAAGTTTCAGGACTGCCGGGAGAAATCCATGGAAGAAAACGAGCAGAGCAAAGTCGTTAAGTGGTTCAAAAAGGGCTTTTTTGTTAAGGCTATCATGTTGTCTGAATTACAGACAGTGCCCTTTCTCGATGCAAGACTCGTTTCTGCTAGTTTTCCAGGAATGAGGAGAAACGATCCGCCAAGAAACCCGTGTGCTTTTGGTAGCAAAGGGAAGTCTGAACTTGCCATTAGTAGCCTGCGCTCATATTTACTCAAGATTAGTACCATTCAATAAGTGTATAGTGTGTGGGGGCAGTTTGATAGGCCTCTTTTCTTGATTCCGAGGAGATTGGTCTATTGATTAAGGGGGATGATCAATGTCAGCAAAAATCCTGGTTGTGGACGACTCGACTGCTGATCGACTTATGATCGAGAAGATGTTGAATCAATACGATGTCCTCACTGCTTGTGATGGCATAGAAGCAATGCAGCAAATAGATGAGAACGAAGAGATTCAGCTGGTCATACTCGATCTTAATATGCCCAGAATGAATGGATTCGAGGTTCTCGCCGCACTGAAGTCAGATGAGCGGTACAAGAGAGTACGTACGATAATATTGACAAACTACGAAGAACTGGAAAATGAAATTAAGGGTCTAGAGCTCGGAGCTGTTGACTACATAAGGAAACCTATTAGTCTTGATGCTTTGAAGGTCCGAGTCAATATCCACCTTGAACTGCTCAGAAGTCAGCTAATGGCCGAACAGAGGCTTGCCGAACAGAAATCAACATTTGAAAGGATCTTCAATCAGGCACCGATTGGGATTTCGATTTCTTACGGCAGCGACTCCTCAGATGGAATCAGCGGTGTAGATACACAGATCAACTCGATGTTCGAGCAAATTGTTGGCAGGACGAAAGAAGAGATGATCGAGCTCGGCTGGGCAAAGATCACACATCCAGATGATCTTGAGAAGGACTTGTCATACTATAAAAAGCTGAAGTCGGGCGAAATCGAAGACTATTCAATGGAGAAAAGATTTGTCAGGCCGGACGGTTCAATCGTATGGGTTGAGATGACAGTGGCTTCACTAAACCTGCCTAATCAAAAGGAAATCCCCCACATTGCCCTTCTTAAGGATATCACCAGAAGAAAAACAATAGAAGCAGACCTGATAGAAAGCGAGCGCAGTAAATCCGTTCTTCTATCTCACATTCCCGGAATGGCGTACAGGTGCAACTACGATCGGGAATGGACTATGCAGTACGTCTCTGCGGGTTGCTTCGAACTGACCGGCTATCCTTCGGAGAGCATCATAGGCAACAGGGACCTCTCTTTCAACGATTTGATCGCACCGGAATACCGTGCGTTTCTCTGGGATGTTTGGAAAGAACGTCTAGCGAAGCGAGAGCCTGTAAAACAGGAGTACGAGATAGTAACGGCCGATGGGACGCGCAAGTGGGTTCTGGAGATGGGAGAAGGGATATTTGATGAAAAAGGACGGGTTGAAGCCTTAGAGGGAATCATTATAGATATCTCCAGCCGTAAGAAGTTCGAGAATGACCTCAGATATCGCTCTGAACACGATAACTGGACCGGTTTATATAATCGACATTATCTGGAGAGCCTTTTAGAGAGTGATGCAAGCAAACGAGCAGCTGGGAAAAGGGCCATTGTGAGTATTAACTTGAGTCCAGTACAGTCACTGACAGCAACCTACGGATTTCATTACACACAGGACCTTGTAAAGAAGATAGCAGATATGCTAACACAGTTCTGCAATGATAAACAGATACTGTTCAATACATATGAGAATCGATTCGCATTCTATTTGAAAGGCTATAAAGACAAAAACGAGCTGACGAACTTTTCAATAGCAGTTGCAAAGCAACTGGAGCCTGTACTTCTGATGGAAAGGACCAGCGGTGGTATTGGAGTAGTTGAAATCGATGAAGGTAATGAGAAAGACGTTGATCTTCTACTGAGAAGGCTTCTTATCACATCTGAAAAGGCGATCGATATATACGATAGAGACATCGGAGTTTGCTTCTATAACGAAGAAATCGAGAAACAGATGATCCGTGAACAGGAGATAACCTTAGAACTGGCGAAAATCTCGACAGAACAGGAAGACTACGGACTCTTCCTGCAATACCAGCCGATTCTGGACCTTAAGTCAGATAGGATAAACAGTTTTGAGGCTCTGTCCAGACTGAACATAGATAAGCTTGGTATAGTACCGCCTCTAGAATTCATACCGATAGCGGAGAAAACAAAGCTTGTCGTTCCGATCGGCAGGAAGATTATTCTCCAGGCTCTTCGCTTCTTGAATGAGTTGAAGAGAAACGGGCATAGATCGATCGGGGTTTCAATCAATATATCAGCCATACAGTTATTGAGAGACGGTTTCGCAGGCAGCCTTCTTGAGATGATAGAGCAAACTCAGGCCAACCCTAAGAATGTCGGACTCGAGATCACCGAATCGGTATTTGCCTCGAATCACGATGAGATAAACCGCATTCTTGGCAGGCTGAGTGATACAGGGATTCATATAGCTATAGACGACTTCGGGATCGGATACTCCTCTCTTGCAAGAGAAAGAGATTTAAACGTGAACTGTCTCAAGATAGACAAATCCTTCATAGATAGACTGATGTATCTCGAGACCGACGATGCAATCACCAGTGACATAATTTCGATGGCACACAAGCTAGGCCACTGTGCCATTGCAGAAGGGGTAGAGCACGAAAAGCAAAGAGAGTATTTGGAGAAATGGGGTTGTGACAAAATACAGGGTTATTTGATTAGCAGACCACTTGATGAAAAAGCGGCGATCGAATTCCTAAAGACGTATAATCATTAGTAGTCAATTAGGATCGACTGATGAACACTGCGAAGAGAAATTTTAAGAGCCGCTGAACGCTTTGAGCTGTAAGGAGACGTCCTTGGTCCTTCGTTGGCCCGTCCGCCGAAAAGAATAACAACAATAGCTGAAGTGCTCCTGCAAAAGTCATCCCGTGATGCCTCTGCACGGGATCTTGCATTAGACACCGCTCTACGCTTAGGAACAAAAAAACGCTGAACGTCCTCAAGACAACGTTGTCCGTTAACGGTCCACCGTCCTCCGCCGCGAATACCGGTTCTTCGTTCCGACGCTACGGGTCCAGGTTTTTTTGTTCTTGGCAAGAATTCCGTCATGACTGAAAATGAGGTCCGTTCTTGATCTTAAATCCCCGCTTGAGCGGGGGGGACCGCTTGCGGTGGGGTGTGTGCTCTTTGAACAACGTTTAGAATAGATTGGCCTGTTCGCAATTGAACGATATATTCACTACTTCACATTATTAAGCTGTGATCCATATGTATGCTCCTACCAGAGACCAAGAACTAACATCGAGCAATCACTCACATCGGACTATTTCAGAGCATCAACTTTTCTCGCATACAAAGACCAACACCCTCCGCCACTACGTGGCCCTCCTCCCTCAAGGGAGGACTTAAGATCAGGATCATCAAGAGCCAAACACAGCATTCGCACGAGGACCAACATATTAATGGAATTTTGCTCCCTGACTCATGGGTAATGATGAGCTCTTGAGGGAAATTATAGAGCTCTTCAAGGCTTTTCAATATCGCGGAACCTTACCTACCCTCTATACTTTTCCCTTCTCTCTACTCTCTGAATAATGGTTCGACCAAGAACGGTTATTCTGAAAACGCCCAATTCCGTCATTCCGACAAAGCTCCTGGTCGGAATCCCGATGCTATTGCTTCACGGCTCTCCTCGACGAACGGAGAACCTCTCAACGGTCAACCAGTTTCTCTTGCTCTTGCTAACCTCCAACCCCCGACCTCCGACCCCGGCCTTTATTGCAACTCACAACTTGGAACTTGCAACTGTTCTTTTCGGCGAACGGAGAACCTCTCAACGGTCAACCAGTTTCTCTTGCTCTTTCCAACCCCCAACCTTGGCTCCCAAAAAAACCGGGTCCTTTTCAGTGAAATTAACCGGAAACCTAGAAAGGATGAGAGATGTGAAGATGATTTGCTATAAATATACTTTATAGTATAATACTGTAAAGTATAATAAGTAGGTGATTATTGTGTTTGTTGGCAGAAAGAGGGAATTAGCCTATCTCGAGGAGAGACTTGAAAGGGGAAAACCGGAACTGCTTATTCTATACGGTAGAAGGAGAGTTGGAAAGACAGAACTCACAAAGGAATTCTTGAGGAAGAAGCGGGGGATCTATTACCTGGCAGAGAAACTGCCTGAGAATCTTCAACTGAAGAAGCTCTCCGAGAGGGTCATTGAATTCTTCGACGAAAACATAATAACCGAATTCTCCAACTGGGAGATGCTGTTCAAGTACCTTGCCTCCAAGCACGATCGATACGTATTCGTGATAGATGAATTTCCTTACCTTATAGAAAGAGAACCGGGCATTATTTCGTCTTTTCAAAAAGGCTGGGACGAATACTTGTCAGACTCGAATGTCTTTCTCATTCTCACGGGTTCGAGCGTCTCCGTAATGGAGAACAGTGTCTTGAGCTACAAGAGCCCTCTATACGGCAGGCGAACTGGACAGCTTCTTCTAAACCAGTTTCCCTTCAATGAAATCGGCGAGTTCTTCGAGAAGAAATACGAATTTGACGATTTACTCAAGATATGGGGCACTCTTGGTGGAGTACCGTTCTATCTTGAGCAGTTTGACAGCGATCTTGACTACTACGGAAATGTCATGGAGAAGATATACAACCAGAACGAGGTGTTGTTTGCCGAAGCCGAGTTTCTTCTGAATGAGGAGCTCAGAGAACCGAGAAACTACTTCGCCATTTTGAGGGCAATCTCGCTTGGAAAGAGAAAACTGGGCGAGATAATAAACGAAACTGGTATCGACAAAAGTAGCATCATGAAATATATCTCCATTCTCAATCTTCTTGGCATAGTGGAGAAAGAAGTACCAGTGGGTGAAGATCCGCTTAAGAGCAAGAAGGGACTATACAGAATAGCAGACAACTTCTTCAGATTCTACTTCCGTTATGTTTTCTATTACAAAGATCTAATACTCACCGATCAGAGGGAAAGACTGTTGAGCATCCTGAAGGATACCGAAAACCAGTTCTTCTCGCTCACATATGAGGATTTCGCGCGCAGTGCCGTCATGTGGATTAGCGAATCGAATTACTTCGAAATCGGTCGCTGGTGGGATAGAAACACTGGGATCGATCTGGTGGGCATGAACAGAGAAGAGAAACGAATATTATTGGGAGAAGTCAAGTGGAGTGAAAGGCCCGTCGGCACTGATATTCTTGCAGCATTGCGTGAAAGGGGAAATCTGCCGCGATGGGATGAATTCAAAGAGAAGGAGTACGCTATTTTCAGCAGATCTGGCTTCACCAAAGCTCTAGTTGACGAGGCTAAGTCCGATCGATCTCTAATGCTTTTTCACGGGGACAAGAGAGTAGTCTAAAGATCCTGTGATAAGCACACCACTTTCCGAAAAATCTGTCAGTAAGAAACCTTTTCGAGAGTTTACCAGTCTTCTGATGAGAGGAATAGAAATCGAGAAGGCAGTAACCTTCGGTGTCGAGTCCGGACTTTGTCGGAAAGCGAAAATGGGAACTGACGAGTTCAATTAGACCCGCTGGTCGCTTTGAAGAGCCGCCCTTTCGGAAAAACAGTTCATCGTTCCGACGCTGCGCGTCCAAGTTCTTAGTTCTTTGTCTGAGATTTCGTCATGCTGAACTTGTTTCAGCATCTCTATCCTAAGAACCGGTGTACGCTGTAGAGATCAGCTGCAAGTTGCTTGTTCCAAGTTGTAAGCTGAAGTCCAAAGGAATCTCGATGCTATTGCTTCATGGCTCTCCTCGGCGAACGGTGGTCTGTTGACGGCTGACCTGTTCCTTTGATCATTCCTACCTCCTACCCCGAACCACGTCCGTAATTTTGCATCTTGGAACTCGCAACAGGTCCTTTGGTCTTTCCTACCACCGACCCGCTACCCCCGACCCCGGTTCAACATTCCATAGCCAGGCTCAATCTCTGACTCCTCAAGGTTTGCCGACATTATCAACAGTTTCAGATTTCCTCACTGGAACCAGACAAGAAAGAGAATCCAGCACTTCCCGTGAAGGAAGATATAATCTCATGGTGAGTGAGAAGATTCCATCTGGTGCGGGTAGCCAATTAGATTCCTTGTCAACGCCAGGTGATTCATGCTGAATATAGATAACAAGCGAACCGTCCTCTTCATATTTAATATCAGTACGATCGCCTATCGAATAGCGATTTATCTCATTGGCAACCAGGAACTGATCTTCGCCGTACATCGTGATTGACCAGAATCCCTTTGGTTCAACCGCCGGAACCTCATCACTATTGAAAGAGAGAACGTAATTGAATCTCGATCCATCAAAAGCATTCCCGTCTGCATCTACTAGACCGTTTGGGCAATATGCTTCTTCAAGGCTGTTCCCGTACAAGCTGCGATAAGCAGCCACAGCCCGCAGTTCGTACTCTCCCTGCATTTCTTCTCGATTCCCGAAGACACTCAGATTCCAGCCATTTTTCGAGATTCCCACCATTTCTCCCGGGCTCTCAATTATCTCCAGAGCTTCCTTGATTCCTTCCTCCACCGCCTCTCTTATGCCGGATGGCATTGCATTGACGCCGAACGGGAAGTTCGGACCGATGCCTATCCTGCCGAATTGTTCTATCAGCTCCTTCTCGCTCGGATGTACTTCGAGCTGGCCCAGAAGAAAATTGAAATACGAGATAAACTCCGCGGACTCGGCTTTTGTCTTGTCATAGGTCGGGAAGATAGTGGGATCTGCGGGCGGCGGAGCCTCTTCTCCAAGATATGAACTGAGGGACTGAATCTCATGCTCATCCTGTATTGCTAGAACCTTCTCAAGATCGCCTTCGACTTCCATGTCAACCGCAATCCGAACTAGGCACAGGACAAAATTACCTTCGCTGCGAAAGACATCATCTACTCCGGCAGGCATGCTGCCCTGCCAGAAAGGGCCGGAAATCACAAAGGTTCGCGCGCCAGTTCCGGTGGTCCTTGTGCCAACATAAGCAAAGTTGTGTGTGTACATGTCGATCATCTCGAAGGAGTAATAGCGGTCCTCTACTGCCGGTACACTCACCACTACAGGCTCCGATCTCAGGTCAAGCCAGAGCCTAGAATAGATGCTGTCGTTATTTGGCCGGACAACTTCTCTGTAATCAGGACCCCGAAGGCTCCTTTTGTGATAGAACATGCTGAATAGCCCGGGATCGACCGCCTGGATTATCATGGTCTTGAAATCCTCCAACATCGGATAAGCAAAGATGTAAGCTTGCTTAGCGATTTCTTTTGCTTCATCGAAATTGGTTGTCAGTTCCGTTGCGTTTGCAATTGGAGAAGAAAACAGGAAGAGACAGAGAATGGCAAGCGTGATCAGATTCTTGCATTGTAGCACTTTTTGCACCCCCTTGTGCGCTCCAATTATTATACAAAAGGGCTTTGGCAGAAGAGAAAAGGCGAGGCTTTAGGTTTGAAGGCACACGGCCGATTATACTGTGGAACAGTTAAGAATCCAAGGGAAAAAGCAGACTCTTGACAGAAGAACTCTCGTCGGGAAGGTGGTTACTCCCCAGTATGCTTCTGGTCTCGAATTCTATCTCGACCAGAAGGCAAAAAATAGAGCCGTCACCAGTCATCCCATAGAGCCTGCCCCAAAATGGTCCTGTTTGGGGGACCTGCACGGGATCTCTCATTAGAAACCGCTCTACGCTTAAAACCAAGGACCCGCTGAGCGCTGGGAAGTGCCGTCCTTGGTCCTTCGTCCCAAACCATGAATCCGTCCTTCGGGAAGACTGGTTCTTCGTTCCGACGCTGCGCGTCCAGGTTGTTCGTTCTTGGAAAAGATTCCGGATCAAGTTCGGGATGACAGCGTATGGTTACTCCGAAAACGCCCAATTCCGTCATTCCGACAAAGCTCCTGGTCGGAATCCTGATGCTATTGCTTTATGACTTCAACGGTCCTCGTTTCTTACAACTCACATCTTGGAACTTGCAACTGTTCTTTTCGGCGAACGGAGAACCGGTTTGTTTGATCTTCCGAGACCCGAGACCCGTTTCGTTGGACTTTTCTACTCACAACTCACACTGGAACTTGCAACTGATCTTGGCGCACTCCAACCACCGACCCGCTATCCCCACAACCCCGTTTGAGAGTCTCAATTCCTCATAGGTACTCTTAGAACAAGCTTTTCTCTGAATCTAGATGTCGCCGAGGTGTTGTTTCAATTCCTCATAGGTAGTCTGAAAGCGCACCGCCCTCGGGGGCTTTCTTGTGATGCTAATTCGTTTCAGTTCCTTATAGGTAACCTGGAAGCGGTGCCAAAGCTTATAAGAGCATTGAGTCTGTTGTTTCAATTCCTCATAGGTAGCCTTGATGCTTTGTAGAAGTATATCATATATGTATCATTGTGTTCAAATGCCTCATAGATAGGCGTATAGCGGAGGTTTTTGCATTAGTTCTATATAGAATACTTAAAATGGCCTCTTCTTTTCAAATTGATCCATCAGTTTCTGATTTAACTCAAATGGAATTCCGTGATCTTCTTCAACCGGCTTTCGTATTCGAGAAGAAGAATTCGAATCTGTATGGAAATGCTGGTAATGGAAAGACTCACCTTGCTCAGGCAATCGGTTTAGAAGCGTGCAAACAGGACAAGGTGGTTCGTTTCTTCAGAACGGCTGCGCTGGTAAATCGCCTTTCTGAAGCACAGAAGAAGTCAGAACTAAACGCCTTCATGAAAACTCTAATGAAGGCCGATCTGATTATCTGTGATGAGTGGGGCTATGTGCCTCTTGATCGTGATGGATCGAAGTTGTTGTTTCAAGTTATCTCAGAATGCTATGAACAAAGGAGCGTGATAATCACAACGAATCTTGAGTTCAGCAAATGGGTCCATATCTTCTACGATGAACAGATGACTTCGGCAATGATTGACCTTCTTGTTCACCACAGTCACTGTTTTTGTTCAAAGGCCAAAGCTTTAGAATCAGGAATTGGCTAATGAAAACTCCTTAACACAATTTCCTGGTGGAAAGTTGTTTGCAATTCTTGCAAAAACAGGAAATTCACTCTTGCAAATAACATTCTTTGATTGCTTATCTGGAAGAAATAGCAGAATGGAGCATCCTAACATTAAGGGTAAGCGATTGATTATGGGTTCTGGATTTTGTTTGGCCAAATAATGTACTGCTTACTTTCCAAAAAACAGTTGTTTGGGATTCCTAGAAAAACCAAAAATTCGCTCATGAAAAAGACTGCGGATTTTCCTTCTTGAGCTGTATTGAATTGATTGGATTTAGATACCTTTAAGGATATATGGGGACGCTAAAAGCCAGCCCCTCTTGTCGTGCATTTTTACAATTTAGATACCTTCAAGGATATATGGGGACCGGCACTCGACCTTCGCACTCATAACCGGGCTCATATTTAGATACCTTCAAGGATATATGGGGACCGCATATCGAACACCAAACAGCACGAGTCCAAGGCGGTTTCCATACCACTATGGTTCTCACGCAACAATATGATTTTAGTATTTAATAAGAAAGCGTATAGGCTGTTTCCATACCACTATGGTTCTTACGCAACCCTATTGATACCCTATCAATACCGTATCCATACCCTACGTTTCCATACCACTATGGTTCTTACGCAACTCCTGACATGGCGGGACACCGATCTGCCAGAGGAAGGTTTCCATACCACTATGGTTCTTACGCAACCAAGGTAAAGGACAGAGAATTCGTGCTGCGTGGTATAAGTTTCCATACCACTATGGTTCTTACGCAACCTATAACTCATATTTTCCTTGTACCAGAACCCCCAGAATGTTTCCATACCACTATGGTTCTTACGCAACAAGTAGTGCGGTATGGCTTTCTATTTATAATCAAATATGTTTCCATACCACTATGGTTCTTACGCAACAAGTCAAATGGGGAATTGCTGAGGATTGTCCCAATTTGTTTCCATACCACTATGGTTCTTACGCAACGTATGTGTTGGAGGTAGAACAATGATTTTTCTCAAGTTTCCATACCACTATGGTTCTTACGCAACGTGGCTGGTTCTAACGATACTGCTAGCTTCGTGTATAGTTTCCATACCACTATGGTTCTTACGCAACATGAGAATGAGAAATTATCTGCGGGTGATCTCTTCGGGTTTCCATACCACTATGGTTCTTACGCAACCGCTTTTATTACAAAGATATTATACAGGTTTTGGGGAGGCAGAATCAACCAAATGGAAAGATCTCGTAAGCAACATCGAGTTTGCATTTCAGCGATTCGCCTAGATTTGATTATGATGGACTCAGTGCTAAGTGGAGAGAGAAGGCGTCGGTATCTTCTAAGGAAGACCGATCGCAGAAAATACCGGCGAGACACTCTCTAGCAGAAGCTTACAGAAGAAAACTGCTCTCGATTTCGCTTTTAAACAAATGACCTATCCTCAGTCGGATTTGTGTAAACTGTGCAATAATAATTCTAAATAAGTTTAAAAGTGTTATTAGCAAAGGAGTTCAGGAGAAGATGGTACACGATCGATCCGACAAGGATCGGTAACGGAATTATTAACTCGTAAAAAGCTTTATGGAAGGACAACTCAGTGCGATCAATAAAATAGGATAACTTTACTCCGCAATATGAACTTCAACAGAATCGACTTTATGTAATGCGATCCGACAATAAGGATAACGTACAACAACTTAAAAAGCTCTTCAAGAGTTTTTTTGAAAGAAATCTGCTAATATCAAGTCAAGTGTGTGAAATGGGGTATTTTAAATGATAATATTGCGAAGATATGAACCAAGATCGAGAAGGTGACTGCCACTGAATAGCAGATCTTCAATACCCTCAAAAGCAAAAAGGCACACCGGCTTTGTTGCCCAAGGTGTGCCCAGAAAAAGTCTTCAAGGAAAAGCCAATGTACGAATTGTTCAGATACTTATTCTTGTTTTTGTGTAGTTTAAACCTGCTTCGTGTTGCTCTGTTCTGATGTACCTTTCGTATTCGTCATGATTTCTAAGTATCGTGGCTATTTTGAAGGGCTCTTCCCCGTGTCTTATATAGAATACTCTCACACCCTTTGCCGGAAACTTGTAGCACTGGGCATCACCAACATACTCATGAAGCTGATGCTCTGCTTCTGCCTCGCCCCTAAGCATTTTTCTGATGTAGTCCATGTAGATCGGGTCTCTGTCGATGATCTTCTGTGCGGAGTCACTGAAGTATATTTCAGGGTTCGAAACAGTGTACCTCCCCCAGAGAATTTTCCCGAAGTTCGAGAGATAGACGAGCCCGTCTTCTTCAAGAAGTATTTGCGGGACTATTTTGGTGAAAAGCTCATATCCAAATCCCTTTATTGCTTCCTCGGCAGGAACGCAATCGTTATCAGCTCTTTCGAAGAAGGCAGAATGCTCCTCGATTATTGCAAAGTCGAAGTTTATCGGGAATGGAGGAAGCTCCAGCAAGTGAGGTGAATTCTCGTAAAGGTAGATCACCCGTGAATCGAAAACTGCCGCAACGATCGTGGTGTACGGAATCAGTGATCTGTATCCTGAGGTGGCATTGAAGTAGTTGTCGTATGACCATTGTTCGCCGTTATCAAATAGGCCAATAATTTGATCTACGTAATCTGCGATCCCCTTTTTAAAGGCCGTACTCGAATCGTCGGTCAAACCTTCGACAACTCTTGTGACGACGTTGATTCCCCCGGATCTGTATAACTCTGTGAGAGCTTCCATACATGCTTTAGATACATCAGTATTGGTAGCTATGAAGATTAGCAAATCGTCTTTGCTTACACCGAAGGTTTCGAGCCCGTTGATTTCTGGAGAAATCTTCTTAAGCTCGTCCTCGCTCATCTTTCTGAGATAGCTTACGATTGCTGAACTGCTGAGTTCACTGTCTGGGGAAGCATACATTTTCTTAAGGTTGAACCATATCGTTCCACCGACGTTTGTTATTACTCTTCTTTGTCTGCCCATGATTTGCTCTCCGGAAGCTCGACGACGTCGCCTACGACATAAGGCTCTTTCTTCTGAGCGTCAATTCCTCTTCTGTCGACCGCGAATACTCTAGTGACATCAAGCATCTTAGATTCCAGAATCTCTGCAAATTCACCCGTTACGTACTGCAGAAAGGATGTTCCACCGGCGAGATTTACGGTTATTCTGGATGTGATGTCAACCGGGAAGTCCGAACTCATTCTTCTCATGATGTCTTGAACATCTTCAAATCCTGTGAATGGATCATTGAAGAGATAAGGGGTGATCTTCTCAATATCGAATCCGGCCTTCATGCATATCTCTGGAATGTTATCTTTACCTGCTTGCGAAGTTATGACTATTACTCTGTCAGGATTCAGCCTTTTAATGAGCGTGTACAGTACTCCCGGGGATGTGCCGAGAGGAGTAAGCAGTATTTTCTCTGTCAATGGTGTGACCTCCATCTTTATGGTTTTTATTGCGAATTGATTCAGGCCGGCACGGACGAACTCCTTGACTATGTCCTTCTTAACACCGTCTATGATTTTGATCAATGAATTCATGTCATTTTTGCTTTCTCTCTCTATATTGATACTCAGGCAGAGAGTGCCATTGGTGTTTCCAAATAGGCTCTTTTCCATGAAGAACCTTGGGTAAACGTAGTTCACCATATTGTGTTTTTCGAAGTGTGGAAACTGGACAGCCTTGAAAGAGATCTTTGACAGGAGCTTCAGCCAGTTTGGCATCGTGATCGTACCCAAGCATTCATCGATTCTCTTCCGAATCATTGGGTAGAGTGTGCTCTTTTCTAGCTCACTTGCTTTGTTTCTGATTGAGATTGCGAGATCTCTGTTCATTGACTTGTATTCAGAGGCTTCGAAGGACGCTCGCAGCTTACTCAACTCACCCACAAGATCGGATACCTCATTCCTAATAGATATTGAAATCTCCGTGTTGCTTTCGAGTTCCACAGCAAGCGCTTCGATCTCGGTTATTGTTCTCAAGACGCGTGTCTTGAAATAGTTTGGTTCTACGGTTCTGTCTGACTGAACATCCGTGCCGTCAATAAACTTTAGCCATCTCGCAGCCATTATCGTTAATTTCTGCCAGTTTTCGTCGGCGAAACTAGCCGCAACCACCTTATCGAGAGGTTCTGGTTCCATCGAAAGCATCCTCACAATATCCTTCAGCTTTCCGGGTTTTCCGGTAATGGGCATGTACTCTCTGTGGTATCTTGTCACCAGTTTCACGGCAGTCTT
This sequence comes from Mesotoga sp. BH458_6_3_2_1, assembly GCF_003664995.1. Classification (NCBI taxonomy): domain Bacteria; kingdom Thermotogati; phylum Thermotogota; class Thermotogae; order Kosmotogales; family Kosmotogaceae; genus Mesotoga; species Mesotoga sp. BH458_6_3_2_1. The sequence continues at coordinate 27,924 of NZ_JFHL01000014.1, forward strand.
TATGTTGTCCCAAGTGTTTTTATTACATGAGTCTGTGTCAAATGAGTTTTGCTTATCATCGAATAGCCTAAATCTATCATCATCTTCCAGCATCTGATATGAGAGCTCATGATGAAGATCTCTTACTACGCATGGAAGACTATCTAGAGGCAATATGCGACCGTCTCCAAGTTCGTAGGTTAGTTTTGTGTGACCCAGATCATGAACATTCATCGCAATTGCCAACACGAAATAGAACTCGTTTCGCAGTTGCTTTGGGATACCGTTGAGAAAGTTTTCTTCGCCGATAGTATTTATGAGATTGACAGTAAATTCCATAAGCCTTTTACTATGGCGCTGAGAATGTTCAACGGTCTCGGGTATCTGATCGCCTATCCATTGCAGGGACCAGACTTCTCGAATCATTTTCCGGAGGTAGTTCTTGTAGTTTTCCGTACAACTGTAATCATTATCTAGAAGCTTCAAGAAGTCTTCGCCGTACCCGAAGGGAAGGCCTCTAGCTTTTCTATATTTGCTTTCAATGACGTTTAGCGGTAGAGAACTCGTAAGATAGTCTTCATTGCTGCTTGCGGTATACAGATTTCTGAAAGTCTCCGGGAGCGAGCAATACTCTGAGTATTTCAGATGATTTCTTTCGAAACTATGTGTTGTGTTCCTAATAAGAATAGAATTGAATGCAGCCAGCGCTTCGTCAATTGCTCCAAAATCCCAGCTTGCTGGAACGGGTGGGAATTTCGCAAGACTGACTTCTCCTTCGAAGATGTAGAAGAAGGGTAGATTGTTAAAAATACAGTATAGTGAAGCCATAATACCCGGATACTTTTGACCACCCGTAACGTCAATCAGAATTTCCTTGTTTGGGTATTCTTCTCGGATTCTGTCAAGGATTTTCCAGATCTCAGTGAAGGCTCTTGAAAGACTCTCTATGTTATCACCTGTGTAATACATTGGCCTTTTGTGGACATCAATACCATACTTGCTGAAAGCATTTTCTGTAAGCGCCTTAAGAAAGCCATAGATTGCCGGTTCGTCTTCTCTCGAAAAACCTTCTGGCCTATCCGGAAATACAATGTACTCTACATCTGATATTGAATATCCTGTATTCAATATGTGCTGGATACTATCGGTCTCTGCGGCTAGGAAACGAATGTCGTTGTAAGAGCACGGATTCTTCAGTACTTCGTTCAGATCACAACTGAGTTCTTCATCGTCGTTGTACTTTTTCTTGTACCTAAGTACGCTGTACTCTTTTTCTTTCCGGAATCCTTCGCGTTCGTATTCGTTTCTAAGGTTGCCAAGCTTGTTGAAGAAAGAATTACCCTGCAACGCCACAACGACTTGCTCTGGTTTGAGCCTGTTTTCGACATACTGAATGATTTTGAATGCGCTGCTCTCTTCGTGATGTTTGGCAAGTGTCTTGTTCTCATATTTCTTTGATTCTTCCTCTGTCAGACCAGTAAGATCTTTCAGAAATTTCCATGAGGAGGCCTCTTCAGAGATGATGCTCCTGTCTTCTTTCCCATCGTTCATTTCGATCTCAACTAGATACTGGCAATCGCACTTCCATTTCTCGAGAAATTCATCCAGAATCACTTCTTTGATCCCTTTGTTCTTAGGTTCGAGATAATGCCTTATCTTTACCACGAAGGGAAGTGTTTCCAGGTTCTTGAGATCTACTTCTGTTGGGTCGAGCGAATACTCTCTTTCGATTCTGTCTTTCGAATCCGAGGAACGCTTCTTATAAGTCTGAGTCCACACATGGCGCATTCCGGTCTTTTCCGGAACAATCTCTAGACGGACCCGTTCCTCTTCATTTTCTTCACGCATGATATACCACTGAATAATGCCTGTTTTTCTTTCTGCCTCTTCCTTAAAAGCAGCAATTGCCTTTTCGTGTGAAGTTCTGTCTAGCAGAAACTTCTCTTCTTTTTCTAGTTTTTCTGACATCAAGCGGCCTCCATTTTCTGAAAGAAACGGGGCGGGATTTCCGCCCCGTTAATAAATTCTACCAAGAAAGTAATTCTCAATGAAATCCCATCTCTGGCTGTCATCGAGCTTCATGGTGAAGAAATCGCGCATAATCTGCTCTTCCCTATCGATTCTTCTTCGGATATCTCTCGTTATTTCACAGTAGTAGTTCTTGAAGTTATTCAGAATGTAATTTCTGTCTGTGCATTTCAAGTGAACAGCACAGCTTTCGCCACCGCTGAACTTGACGTTTGCCATTCCCAAGATGTCCAAAATGTTTAGTAGACTGGTAATTACTTCTGTGTGTTCATCCTGACCGTTTAGATAGAGTCTGCAAATTCCTTCTTCACAGGGCTCGAGTAACTCTTCGAGCTTGTTCAACCATCTGTCCTTTGTTATGTTGGGGATGTTCTGGACCGTATAGATGTAATTCCCAATTTCTCCCCGACATTTGAACAGGCCTGTCTGAAATCTATCACCATTATATGAAACGAAGTTGTTCTTCACGATATTTCTAATTTTTATATCCAGATCCTGCACACCTGTGAGAAGAGATGCCGACTTCACCTTCGAAATGATCCCGTCGAAGAGGCTCTTCTCATCCATCTGTTTTCTTGCAGAATCTAGGGCGAACTCGCCCAGAATCTCAATGAATCTTGTGAGTTGCTGTTTTATACTGTCCATATCCTTGATGACTGACATCTCGACGGCAATTTTCGGGATTACCGGTTTTCCTAGAACCTTTGACGGAAATCTCATGAACTGCCAGACGAGCTTTCTAAGATTTCTGTCCCTGTATAGCCTAGCCCAGAGGGCAGAGATGTCTATCTTGTAAACGGCTCCAACGGATCTGATCTCCTCGTTATGGAAAAAGCCTTTTCTCGAATAGCCGGCAGATTCTCTGGATATTTCCGGGAAGGATTTCATGAGCTCTTCGGCGTCATCGTTGCTGGCAGTGAAGTAAAGATACTGATAGGTTTCTCCCTTTCTAATCAGAATCTGTTTCCCAGTCCTGCTTTCAAGGTCTTTCTGAATGAGGAAGATGGCGACTCTAGCCTTATCCCTTATTGTTTCCTCATTGTACTTGTCTTTACCGGTAATTAGGAGATATCTGATGTCGTCCAGGGAGAGAACAATCTCTCCATTCTTGCTCTGCCGTATCAGTGTACCGATGTGCTCCATTATGTGTCTCATCTTCCACTGTTCCGGAACGGATATTTTGGAGAGCTTCAGGCTATCTGAAAGGTCTTTCGTATGGAAGTGAGTTGAAGCGACTGAAGGCCTTCCATCTCTTCCTGCTCTGCCGATTTCCTGGACGTAGTCTGCCATGATAGAGGGAACACTGTGATGAAAGACTTCATCTATATCTGGAATATCTACTCCCATCCCAAAAGCTTTGGTCGCGATTACAGTTCTATAGATACCCTTCCTGAAGAGCTCCTGGGTTAGGCGACGTTCCTGGGTCTCGGTCGGCCCCGTATATCTGCCGACTTTGTTGCGGCACTCTTCGAGGTCGGCTATGGCATTGTATATGTTGTGAGCCTGACCAACAAAGGGACAGTAGATAATGCTCTTCTTTCCCGACTCGACAAGGTCGATTGCATAATCAATACTGTCTGATAACTTTTGTGCCGTTCTGCAGTCTTTAGAATGTTGATTCAATTCGAAACTGTCGATCTTAAACTTGATATTGTCCCTTCGAACATTTGTCATGACAGTCTTGGGATTTTTCAGACAGAGAAGCTTGCTTATTTCAGATATTGTATTCAGTTCGCCTCCGGAGATAGCCGTGGCGGTAGTGGCCATCACCGGAAAGCTGAGCCTAGATCTAAGGAATCGAAGATCTTCTCCCAGATATCCATAGTCCACTCTGAAGGTCTTTCCCCACGTTGTAACTAGATGAGCCTCATCTACTACAAGAAGACCGATAGACCTTTCGCCGATAATTGAAGATAGAGAGTTTCCCACGAAGGTTTCAGGAGAAACATACAGAATGGTGATCTCTCCCTTCCTTACTCTTTGAGTGAGTTCGCTTTTCTCGTCAAAGCTCAAGTCTGAATTCAAAAAGGCAGCCCCATTTTCAAAGTATCTTTCGATAAGCCCATTGACCTGATCTTCCATTAGGGCCTTCAGAGGAGTAATGACTACCGTGAGTCTATCCAGATCTCTCTTCAGAATCTTCGCAGTAAGCTGATAGATAAGGGACTTTCCAGACCCGGTCGAAGCAACAAAGAATAGATCGGAGGGGTCTTGCCTGTAGTTCTGATCGATCAGATATCTGATCAACTCTTCCTGACTGACAAGATAATTGCCCGTTTTTCCATAGACTTCATACTCTTTGAATGAATCGAATCCGAAATGCTCCTTCAATTCATTCTTGAGATCTATGCTTCTCGCCTCTTCACCGGGACAGTATCCTGTGAAGTCTATTACTTCAACTTCTTTGCCAATAGCTCTAAGCATAGAGACCTCTCTGTCCACTTCACTCAGTACACTTTCGGCTGGAGAACTCACAATAATCACTTCGTGCTTAGAGCTACCGCTTACAAGCGATATACCGGCTTCGGTAAGGAATGATTCCAGATTCTTATCGAGGCGGATGCCAGTGCATTTTCTACCCGCTGTGTGATTGAGAAGCTGATCGAGAGTGTTCACTTCAATAGGAGTAATTCTTTCGAACAGAGAAATAGTCTCGGTCTCTGGGAAATCTTTGACAGAAATGAACTGTCCTTCGATATCGAAGAGAGGCATCAGTTCATCTGAGATATTCTCCCCTGTGTCGATTGAAGCTCTCTCTCCACAATCAACGGCGACCACTTTTCCGAAGTAGCTTTCAAACAGTGGAGCGTACTTCTTTATTATGACGTATAGCCATTCAGTGATTACGACCGGAGAGTCGCTGAAATGATCTGCAACTGAAAGAAGCCCATTGAGAGATTTGATTGTCTGATACCATTCGAAATCGAGATTCATGTCATTCGAGATGGTTTTGAATTCACCTTCAGAAATGCACTTAAGCGTTTCTTTCTTTGCATTTTTCAGGACGACGGTCTTCGCCCCGAGAGTTGTAGCGTGTTTTACTCTTGAACTCAACAGTGTTTTCAATGGTTCGAGTTCATTCAAATAATCACCTCCAGTTTTTTCATACGGAGTTAAGTGAGCAGTTTTTTGAAGCGGGAAATAGAATCGAATAAAACAAAGCGTAGAGGAAGCGTTCCAAAAGAATTTACGTTGTTTCTGACGATATAGAAGTACGAATTAGCAGTGGATTACCCCAAAGTGTATAATCACACTTTTTTGGGAGCTGGATCGAAGTTGTTATTTGGAGAGTGCAAGAGACTAGAAAACTGACAAGTCTTGTGAAGGGAGCTCCGAGTATAGATAACTGAAAGGCACTGAATCAATAAAGACGGAATTGCGACCTTCTTCAGACCTTGTTTACCTTCTGATTCATTCAATATTACGGACAATTCCGGTTAGCTTCCAAATGTGGTTTTCATACAATTTCAAGAGCAAGGCCTATTAATTTTTCTTTTTCCGAAACTTTTCTAATCAAATCCTCATCATTTGCCTTTTGAGCTATCTCAGCAGCATAAAAAAACTCTTCAATTTCAAAGAGGTAGGTGCTTAGGTCAGAATACATTTCATATTTACACATAAGCGTGATAGCCTTTTCGAGGTCACTTTCTTTACTTGATTCTTTATATTGTTTTAGGAGATTTTTCGCTCTCTCAGTTGCAGTGTTCAGTAACTCTCCGTAGTCAATACTTGTTCTTCCATATTCTATTAGTTCATTTATGGCGTCAACGAGATCCATCTCTACACTTGCCTTTCCGTGACCATCCAGTCTTGTGTCAGTCAAGAAGAGTGAGAAGATCTCTTCATCTGCTGGAGCCTCCTCTGTAAAGATAGTGAGGAGCATGTATTTTGCCCTGGTAATCGACGTGTAAAGTTTCTCGTGGAGAGTTTTGACTTCTATATTACCCATTTCATGAGGGTTGACCAATATTACGTTGCTGAATTCGAGGCCTTTTATCTCTGAGATCAAGAACGGATAGATTTGTCTGTCGTCACAGTCATCAAAACGGTCTTGAAATTCAAGTTTCATTTTCTGGTTCGGGAGGAGAACGGCTATCATCACCTTGTTTGAGTTATCAATACTATTCTTCAGGTTAAATACAAGACTATCTAGATTGGTCGATCTTGACACAATAGGCTTCTGATAAGGCAATACCGGTTCAGTCAGTGGGTCAGAATCCTTCGTAGCTATCCTGAACACCTTAGCCAGAAGGAAGATATCGCGGGTGTTCCTGTAAACCTCTTTGAGCGAGTAATCTTTTGCATTGTCGAAGTATCGAGTGATGAATTCCTTTCGCGATAAACGGCCGAGAACCTGCTGGTTGTAGTCACAAGCAATGATATAACTGGCTGGATTACAGCTGGCCAGATACTTCAGCTCGATTTCTGTTAAGTCCTGAGCTTCATCGACTAGAAGAAGATATTTGCTGAGGTCCCTGGGAGTCTGCAGAGCTCCCGCCATAACTTCCCAGGGCAGCAACAGATCTTTGTGATCATGTGTCTTTAAATCTTCTGCCTTCTTCGATAGTTTTCGCAGAGTATTGTCAACAACATCTGCTAATCCTTCAAGTGGAGCATCTGTAAAGCCACACTTCTTTAGGAGATAAATGGTCTTATTTCTATCGTCATTATCAGTAGTACCTTCTATATTCACAGTCTTCACAGAATAAAGCAACCTTGAGAAGGCCTCTATGAACTCATGTGAGCCTCTTTCTGGTAGATGACTTTTCAGAATAGGCTCGAACTCCCTGCTAATAGGTATTTCCTTGATAAGTGAACCCAAGTTATGAAACGATTTTGCAAGGCCAGGAACAAGATCCTGAATGGTTGTGAATTCAGTCGGTATTTTGCTTTCACATTTTGTTCTGTTGTAGTGACTCTCCCATTGCTTCAAAAGGTTTTTGCTGCATGAAACATACATAGCATTGCTTATGCTGTCTTCACTGCTAGTAATAGTAGGGTCTTCCCTAAACATGGCTCTAAAAAGCAAAAGGGATTTTCCGGTGCCTGCGGGTCCTTCGATGATGTAGTTTGAACCCTTACTGAAGGAGTCCCGAATTATTGCCTTTTGAGTGGGCGACAACTCATATTTGATTTCGCGGAGGTTCTCCAGTAGTTCATCTATCGATTGAGAAGGATCGAATCTAAACATACGGATAGGAATCGAAGAATGACTTGCGAAGATTTTGAAATTATCTCCGTTTTCAAGCTTGAGTTCAACCAGCTTCTCACGAAGCTTTTCCTCAAAGAAACGTAAATGACGCCCTTTCCTGAAAGCATTATTTGCCTTCTTGTATGATTTGTCGTGTTCATCCACAAAATAAAGAATTGATGTGGATCTTTCCTTGTCAACAATGAACTGCGCTCTATTGCCACTTTGATGTCTGTATGCATAGTAAGTGTACATGTCTTCACTATAAAGAAACTCAACTTTACCGTCCTTAACTGGGCCTTCGCCTGTGTCTATGTGCCTCCAGAAGTCTTCCCACAAATTCTTCAAGTTGATTCCTAGCTGGTTTGCTCTTTCAACAGCGGTTTCAACACTGAAGAATCTTGCCGTTTTCACCATAGAAATGCAACCGCCAGATTCGCTGCCAATGAAACAAGGCAGATAAGCGCCCATAACTTGCTTCTATGAGAATGTTTATCGCTCTTCGAAAGCTGAGCTTGAATCGTTTCTTCACTCGCCCTCTTTTTACACTCCAGTTCTAAAGTTTCTTTAGAGAGCTTCTCAAAGAATTCTTTAACTTTATTGTTAATCGCTTCTTCTGCCTGGTTGAACTCCTGCTCAAAGTTCTGCTGAGCGATTTTTAAATTCTTATTTTCTGAATCCAGAGCCAATAGCAAGTTGTTCATGCTGGCAAGTCTATCTCCAATACTCTTATCAAAATCTCTGACCTGATTAAGGTGGTTTTCAAATGACTTAAGATCGAATCCTCTGGTTTTCGAGATTATTGAAATTAGTTTCTCAAGAGATTCTGTATCCGATGAATTGAAGAAGAGTCGAAGCTCTTGCCGTACTTTATTGAAAGAATCTCTGCAACTAATTACATCAGACTCGAACTCCTCAAGGAGTTTCTTCTGATTATCAACGTTTGAAAGCTCTTTTCTGAGTGAAACCATGGCCTCTTGTAAATCTTTGACATTAGCTTCAGCCTTGAGAGCCTCCGAATCAATCTCACTAAGCTCTGTACGGATATCACCAACTCTTTTGATGATGTCCTTCGATTCTTTTTTTGTCTCACTGAGGAGATCCTTCATTTTCAAATACTCTTCCCTAAATCCCTCATAAAAGGCTTTTGCTTCCTTCAAGTTCTGCATTAGTTTTGTTTCGGCCACTAACTTCACCTCCTTCAGTTATCGATACTAAGAAAACAGCGGCATTCGCCGCTGTCAATTACCTAGCTTCTTTCTCAACTTCTCGAAGGGATTGTAAGTAGCTGGACCACTAACTGGCCTATTAGGGGCGTTCCCTCTTCTATTACCACTTTGCTTAGTTGCTTTACCATTATTAGATCCATCTGAATGAGTGAAGGCCTTAGCCGATTCCAGATACTTCAATTCCCTCGACAGGTATCCAAGAAAGCTAGGGATATCTTCACTCGAAAGCTTACCGGTTTTAGACAACTCTTTGATCTTGTCAATAATTGTGCCAAGATTATCTCCTGAACCATCAGTTCTCATTTTTCTATATTGATTCAGGTCCAGTTTCTTTGCTTCATCAAATCCGAATTTCTTTGAGATCTCCAAAAGTATTTTGGCTGACCTGGATAGATCTGCTTTGTTAGCTCTAAAAAGCATATTTGCAGTTTCGGCTGCAAGTTCAATTAACGATGTACTATCCCTCTTCAAGCTGCAACACCTTCTTTGAGTCATCAATGATTTTGTCAAGATTTGCGACTATATCACTATCTCCTGTGATACTTTGAAGATAGACATCGGCACATTCATCAACGAGTTTTGTGAGCTCTTCTCCAGAAATTGGAATTTCGCTCACAGCACTTATCTTCAAGAAGTTTTCTGGTCTTAAGGTCACACTTCCAAAGCCTATGTTCTTGCCTCTTCCTAGCTTTACTGAAAAGCGCTTTCGTGATACTCCCATTGCAACTAACAAGAGACCGAATTCCTTCCTGGTAAGTCCTTTCACAGTTACTTCGAATTGAAAACTGCTGCCGGGTTCTATCACTTCGTAGTTTGAGGTTTTCTGACCGGTTTCTGATAGAGTATGGGAGTAAATTTTGCCCGTATTTGGCAGAGTTGCTTTTCCCTTCCATTGAGAAGGACCGGAAACAACAGTTGTTTTCAAGCTACGTTCGTTAACAAGAACGTCGTCGAACTGGACTCTACCGAGTTTTCCAAGTGTTCCAAACATTGAACAGACAATACAAAGTCTATCGCTGCATGAAGCTGTTCCGCTTCCAGCACATGAATTAGAAAGGAACTCCGCGTACGTACGTATAGCCCCTTTGAGCGACGCCCCAGGAATCAGTACTCTTGTCCCTTCTCTCGACAATACATTAGTGATTTTTCCCTCTTTCATCAAGAGATCTCCCTGAGTGAAGCAAGTATATGATTTTGTGACCGCTCCAATTCTCAAGATACCATTAAGTCGATCAGAGCAAAATGAGTCAATGTGAGAAAACTCTTGGGAACTGATGTGAGCACTAAGCTTGGGAATCTTCAGTCTTAAATATCCTTTTGGAGAGTCATTATAATCTGTCATCAGGTTCCTCCTCTACTCTGATATACCTCATACCACCAGGCATCGAAAGGTCTCTGACAAACTTTATTACGGGATTAGAAAATGGTATCTTTTTCCTGATACCGGCATTAAGAAAAACAATCCCTTGATTGCTGTTCTTTTCATCGCTGATGTAGATATCTCCGTAGAACCACACAAAATCTAGATGCTCATTGAAAGCTCTGAAGTAGAAATTGTAGTCGAAACTATCATGCAGTTTATTGAACAGCTCTACACTTTCATCGGGGGTCATTTTGTCAAGATGAAGAGCCCTGTAGTCGTTAAAGATCACATAGAACAAGTCTTCTGTGCTTTTTAATCTTTCGAGATACTCAAGTCTATCATTCAACTGTCTCACCACGCTCTTGAAAGAGTGGAGTTGACGTCTGCTTCAAATTTCTCCAAGGCCTCGCCTGAGAACTCAAAGCTGTATGGTGGAAATGTGTCCGAAGAATGGAACACACTCATAGGGTCGTCGATGAATCCTCTAGCTGAATCAAATGAGGAGAAGACTATTTTATCCCTCAGTTTTGATAGGCATGATATCTTTTCAATCGTTAGGTGAACATGGCCAAAGCCTCTTGATTTCTGCCCACCAGCTTTTTGATAACCATGATTAATATGTGCAAAAGTTTTTAACAGCAGAGCGAGCTGCCACTTTTCTGGATTCTTAAGGAATATGCTTCCAAAAAATTGGCCGCCGGAGAGACACTCAATGTCATAAAGTGCTCTATTTGCTACCGAACCTGACTTCCTGTCAATCTTTATTCCATGTCTGATATTTAAGTACTTCTCGATGTCGGTAACCGCTTTCATTTTTTCTTCTCGAGTATTCTCCGGCTTGTAAGGAAAGAGGTCATCGAATCTGACGATCGATCCAACTGCAGTTGAGCCGAACATTTTGCATGAATAACAGGAATTCCGGTATCTTAGCAGACCATCATTCTCTCTTTCAAGAGTACCCCTGTTGATTTCCTTCTTCCCACAGTCAGCACCCCTTTGATGAGAGAAGCCGCATACTTCCTTTGACAGCGCCTTTAATATGCTTTCTATATGGCTTCTGAAAACTCCCTTCATTGAACTTCCGGGAACATAAATAGAGTAACCGTAAGGTGTGTTAATCCTTACGAACGGATTGTCAGGAGCTGTCGGATCTGGTGAATCTCCGCCGGCTCGTATTACAAACGCTGTTTTTGGCTCGAGTGAATAGTCGATCTTTATATGGCTCCTAAGTTCTCCAAAGAGTGTACTCATACTATAACCTCCGCTATATGGTTTCTAGCAGCGATTCTCATATTTTCGATCTCAGGATCTGAAAGTCTGACTGCGCCGCCTTCTTTCAAAATACTCTCTTTGTCAATCTTGTGTATGTTGAAAGACAGCTTCACTCTTCCAAGACCAGCTGACTTTTTTCCGCCAAGTCTGATAAATCCCTCATTCATAAGATCGATGATCATCAATACATATCCAACCTGATAATCATCAACGTTCTCGAGCAATATCTCTCCGGCGAAAACCGTTCCAGGATTCACAACTTCAAAATCGTACTTCCTACCACCTGCAGCATTTTCAGTATCTCTTCTTATCATCACTCCATCTCTGATTGACGTAAAACTCTCGCCTGGCTCACCCTTCCTTATGGCGTCACTTATGTAAATGTGAGAAGAAATCGACTGTGAACCGAAGAGGGAACATACTTCGCAACTCTGTTCAATATCTTTGTACAATTTCTCGTTTGAGGAATCTTTTGAGCTATAACTGCACGTTGAATTTGTGCTGTCACAAACATAGAGACCTCTCATTCGTAGTATCGCTTCCAAGTTTGACCTAAAGACCCCTTTAAGAGATGCTCCGGGAATCACTGCATTTCCATCGGGCATTCGCATTATTGCGTTATCTGAATCGAGGGGTGAGATTGATTGATTACCAACTCCAATATGAAGAGGAGTGATGAGCTCTATTTCTATGTCTAGAGTATATCGATTGATAAAAGTATCAAAGAATCTCATCTTCTCCCTCCCCTTTCAGCGGCAACAAACTTCGCAAACCTTGCCATGTAACCGAAGTAATATGAAATGGCTTCGAGAGTTTCTTCTTTAGCAAACTCCTTTATCTTTTCTACCTCTTTCATGAGTCCTTTTCTGAAAGGAAAAGTGTCCCTTCCAATCTGGTACTTCAGGTAGTTTTCAAATTCCTCGACGCAAGATGACTGCTTTGCGATTTCGCAAAACTTACGAAGCTGCGTATCAGTATCAGTTCTGGACCCACCGCTCTGATAATATTCCTCTGCCATAGTAACCAGCTTTCTCTTTTGATCAGCACTGATCATATCTATTCCTCCTTCACTTATAGATAACGAACTGACCGTATCCAGACCCGGTGAACTTTCCCAAACCTTTTATATATAGCTTCTCAACAGTCTCAACGGATTCTTCAACTGACAAATCGGTGTCGTAGATAAGAACCGTTCCTGCAGAAACGACATTTTGGAAAGGTTTAAGATTGTTGGAGGCTGAAGACCATCCCGAGGTATGAGAAGTCTTCAATAGGCTCAATGTGAGTTTGAACTCATTACCAAGCAGCATCTCTATATTCTCGCCTTTCCGAAGTATGAGATCCGAGGTTAGCAGAATCGGAACATACGTACGATCTTTTCCCGAAACAGCTATCTGAATACTGTCATTGAAACTTCTTATTTCTGCTGACAAATCGATAGTATATTTTTTGATTTCTACAACTCTTACAAGTCCAAATCCTCTGGTCTTTGAATTGCCAATGTATAGCCAATCTTCATTAAGCACACTCAGAAGAGATTCCGACTCGGATCTGAAGAGTCCCGACATTTTATTATGGAAATACGTATTGTAAGTTCTCAGGGATCCGTCCTTTGCACTTCGTAACTTACTGTCAAGCGACACCTGAGTTGACGTATCACCTTTTCCTGAATCAAAAACACCGGTTCCTAGGACATACCATTTTCCGGCCCGGTCAAGTCTCTTACCGTTTCTAGCGTTTTTTACCGACAATTTCTTGCCTCTACTATTCTCAATGCTGGATATTAGTATAGTCCTCAGTTGATCGAATATTTCGTCAGAGTCTTCAGAATACTTCGCCCTAAGAATCGAGTCCGGGGAGGGATATGCAATAGCATCGTCTATCATTGGATAAAGGTTGGGAAACTTCACCCTTTCTAGTAGAAATATTTCTTTAAAATCCTTGGTGTCTTTCGACAATCGTGCCGCATATGCTCCTCTAAGTGTAGATCCCGGGATGTATTTGGCAGAGTTGTACAGGTAAGACTTAGTTCTTTCCGAGGTGACCAGAAAAGGCTCCATTGGTTCGCATATTATCTGTGCTACTCTTGCTTGGGGAATATTCTTTATGCTGCTTTTCTCCACTTTGCCAGTTAGTCTGATGTCTATGAAACCGTAGCCGGCCGACTTCTTTGAACCGAGTTTCTTTGTGAGAGAGAGTAAGAGTAAAAGAATCCTCTCCTCGCTAGAAGTCAAGGGTGAAACGGTAAATACTTTTCCCTGGAACTTCACTCCAGTATTCACAGCACGTACCTTAAACAGCTTCTTTTGGCTCACTGTCCTTGTCTTCCTATCCATAGAAATATGGGTGCGCTCAATAAAAAGGTTTGAATCACCTGGAGTCTTAACCGATAATTCAGTGAAGATGAGCTTTCCCTGATTTTCAGAATCACCAAAAAGAGAATTGACTTCATTTACGTATTCGCTTAGCATAGGCGAGACTTCTCTCAATGCTCCCTTAATGGCTGAACCTGGTATTATTGGAAGGTTTTTCTTCATTGCAATGTCCTTTGACCAGACATCGCTTCCCGAATTTGAGCCAATAAGAAGAGGCGATTTGGTCTCGACTTCGATGTTGTATATCACGCTCTCACCCCATTCTGTAATGACATCGCTTTACTGAGTTCCATTAAAGTCAACACTTTACTTTCAATCTCTTCTTCTGAAGTGTCACCTATTAGGAAATACTTGTTTATCATTTCTACGATATTCATTCCTAAGTCGTGAGATTTTTCTCCATGAGCGTAGAAATATCTCATGTTCAGTTTCGCAACCAAAGGATCATCTGCCATGCACGAAATTATCTTCTGAAGGAGGTTTGAAAACTTCTTGGGATCATCTATTCTTATGATTCGAAGAATCTCCTCAAACTCACTCATCGGCAATCCTTTTCCCAAAGTCTCCTTTACCCTGTGACTAACACCAGGAGCTGTGAAAAAATGCTCCTGGATAGGGTTGAGAGAATTTTGAAGCAGCATTCTGAATGCAACATAATTCCCCGGATTAGAGTAGTTAGCTTTGTACGCAGCTTTCTTGGCTGATTTTAACAATTCCTCAACTACTTCAAAAATGAATCTCACCGGAAGCTTCTTTGGAACTAGTGCCATTCCACAACAGAAACCTATTCCAAGCGCTTTGAAACCATTGTTGATACTCTCGGTAAGTGTTTTATATACTGCGAATAACTTTGCTGCAGGTACGAAGAGAAGTAAATCGTCTCCTCCGATTATTGGAGTCGAATAAGTGCCTTCTAACTTGTTTTCTACAATTGCTTTTTTCAGCGATTCTGAAACGCATCGTTCAATTGCCTGGCTCTTCTCTCTATAATCTCTTTCGTCACGGATCTTCGAGTACAGATTTCCCAAGTTATTGCCATCGATATAAATGACGCCGAACAGGTTATTTTGCGATTCAGGATCCTCAGTCACATCGATATCGTTTATAGAAAGTGCCATCTTCCTGTTCTTGATCAATTCATTAGCAAGGTCTCTCTTTTCTTTGCATACCGGGCAAATATAATGGACCTCATCGTAAGATTCAATTTTTATCTGTGCGGCTTCTCTTGAACAGAACTCACATCTTTGTATTTCTTCTGTTAGAAGGAAACTACTGAATATCTCTTCGTTTCTTCTCTCTCTAAGTTTTGTAGATAGCCACTCGAAAAGATCAGAGAATTCTCCTGTACCCGTTAAGTCCTTAAGATCTTCTATCGGTGTTCCATTCCCGCGTTTCTTAAGACCATATATTAACTCATAAGGCTCAAGATTGACTCGCGACACAATCAACTTAGCTCCGGGGACATTCTTTGAGAAACTCTCGTTCAGCCAATCGGTAATGATTTTGCTATCCTCTACACTGCATATAAGTAACCCAGTTCCACCTGCGGCAATAACTACATGCGAACCCAATTTCTCGAGTTCCTCTGTTGCAAGACTATCGAATCTGCTCAAAGCATTGCTTGCACCAAACATCCCTCTGAAATCCGATGTAGAGAAGATGTACCTTTTTATTGAGGGAACATCGTACGAAAGAACACAGATTTTGGGAAGCGATTCATCTCTGTTATCCAGCCTCCTCCTAAGTTCTTCGTCCGTAGATCCTGTGCATTTTGCGAGTATTCTAATCACCGCTTCTTTGTCAAACAAACTCAAATTCATATCCCTCCAATCTAAGAGAGTCTTCAGAGCAAATATCTGTTGATAACTTCAACCGCTTTTTCTAGTTCATATGGATTTCTAGCTGTCGTTCGGATTTCCATGTACAGTGTTCCGCCTCTAGTACTGTATCTTGCCTTAATGATTTCCCCGAACTGCTTGCAGACGAATTCATTTCTGTCAAATTTTTGGCTTGAGCCCCTCACCAATACTTCTTCGATGAATGGAATGGATACCAGCTTGTCTATGAATGATTGATTGTCCGAAATCATCTTGTTTGAATGGGCTTCTTTGGAGCTTTTCTTTAGTCTGTTCTCTATCGGTACAGAGCTATCCTTAAGACTCGCTTCAACATCCAGCTTTCCAAGACTCAATCTGCAGGCTTGGACAAAAACCTCGCCCATCGGACTCAGTGAAAGCATATGACCTACTGAATCCTGTTCGCGGTCTATGAGAAGCTTAATTTCTGCGGGAAGCGAACTGAAGTTGATCCTGTAATCGTACTCTCTTTCCAGATCTTTTTCGTTTATTACGGAATTCATTTCCAGAGTGTCGAGAAGGCCTTTGTTCTCGAGCCAAAGCTCAACATCAAGAGACAGAGGCATTGGTGGCAGCTTTATAACGCCATCAAATGTCTCGAAGCGGTAATAAACTGGGATCTTAACCCCCATCCCGAAAGCTAGAGAAAGCGCGATCTGAGCCTTGTATCCTCCTGTAGCGTTGATAAGTAGATTATCCATGTGATGTTTGTAAATCTCGGCAATTTTCTTAACTAGATTACGCAAGCCTTTGTTCTGGAAATCGTCTGGTCTTGAGTCATCAAGATCGGATATTGGATTCACGGAGACATTTTCGAAGCTCATATCTTTCGAGTGATCAAAGAATGATTTGAGAGCGTCACCGATCTTCTTGCCTTCTTCGGTATCCGAGGTCAAGAAGTATAGGTAGTCTCTCGAAGACAAGACAGACTGAGAAAGAATTGACGCAAGAGAGTTAATCTCAGCTCCAAAGTCGCGATTCCCGATCGGATCTTTCAAGTGAAGCAGACGATCAGCAATTTCAATCGAAGCCATGGAGCACAGTTTTCTCAAGCTTGCTCCAACTGTGCAGATAATCGTGTTTATGACGGTTTCCCCCTGTCTTCCCTCAAAGTGCAATCCCCTAGAAAAACTGAAGTCAGAATGGAAATTGAATTGATTATGAACGAATTATATCAGTTACTTTGTGGATATCCAAAGGCCATACTAGCTATTCTCATAGAATTTGCGTTTCTTTGGCCTTGTCAAGGCCAATAATTTCCTTCTTGTAATCATTTGACAGGCTCGAGCTGAATATTATAACTGAGTCCTCTTGCGTGTTCATGAGTCTTTTCAGTCCAGACTTCACTTTCTTAAGCTCTGCGTAAGTCAACTCTCCCTCAAAGACGGAATTCTGGATCCAGTTCAGGTAACGGCGGAGATACTTCAGCACCTTTGCTACTCTCTTCTCGTTCACATCATACACAAGTATTATCCACATTTAGCCCCCATGAGTAATAGATCCTGGTAGAAAGACCTCCATTCAATTCGGACTATTTTGAGTAAGAAGTGAAGTAGGTATTGTCCCTTCCATGAGTTGAGAACTATCATAGGATTGTCCAGGAGCATATGTTTAAAGCCATATTCTTGCAATACTGAACTTTTTACATACTAAAAATCTTGTCCGTGATCTTCTTCGCGATTACTGTGTTTCCGTTATCCATCTCTCTGCTCGTTGTTGCGGTAGCTTTGACTGTTAGAAATACCGCACATGCACCTGCTACAATGACAGCACAGGTATGTACTGCAGAGCGGATATTTTTGCACTTCTCTTCAAATGAGAGTTTGACCGACATACTTTCACCACCTTTCTCCTATAAGTTGACTATTCCAAGTTTCATAATCACACTTTTTGTGTAGATTTGCTTTTTGGCAATCGCGTTTCATTCTTCCGACGCTTCTATCTCCTTATCTGTGAGGCTGTGTTTAACTGACGTGGCTTCAAGTCATGTGGGTACACAAGGAATGAGCTGGGATAGTTTAAGATCATTCTCCTTTGCTTTTTGCATTTGTTGCGACCCGCTTTTTCTTAAGAGTTTTGAGCTGAGAAGACTTCTTTTTCCATGAATTGAAAGAGTTTATTGCTTCGAATCTCGAGTCTGAAAAAAGAAATCAAGAATCACGTTTGAGCACTAAATTGTCTATTAAGCTCTTTAATAAATGCTTTTAGCCATTTCTAGATGCAAGTGAAGACTTTCTAACGCGAAAAAATCAACGCGCAAGTCGTACGCAACCAATGTGCAATCCATACGCACTTTCAACCCACTATGCTGATTGCACATAATTCCCTTCCGAAAAGGGATAGCATTAATTAAAAATGCAGTACTGCGACGATTCTACGCGCAAGTCATGCGCAGACTATGCGCAACTTTCGCGCGAACCACGCACCCGCACATTATATATAAACAAAACAAAACAAGACAAAACAAAACATAAAACATTCTTTCTCCTAAAGGAGAAACGAAAGTTTTGCTTTCGGAAGAACCAACTGAAGAGACGAAAAAGCCGAGAGATCAAAGAAGTTTTTGTTGACATGATTAAGAACCGTTCTTTGTTAAGATCAATCGAGAAAGATCATTTAGAGACGTTCGCTGCGCTCACGAAAAGGCGAGAAATAGAAAAGCCAGTCTGCTGGCGCAGGCCAGTCTTTGCTTCGCAAAGGCCAGTTCCGACTTCGTCAGGCAAAGAGCCACTATTAGGAACGGGTTATGAAAATCGGGTTAGTGGGAGCGAGTTATCAAAACGGTTTATGAATATCGAAAAACCATTCAACGGCTAACCAGTCCCTTTGCTCTTTCCAACCACCAACCTGCTAACCCCAACCACGGTTTCCCAAAAGCCCAGATCCTGAACAGGAGCTTTTCAGGATGACAAACTGAGTTGGTTCTTACAATCTAACGTCTTGGCTCTTGAGAGGTTCTTCCTCCTGGCGAAGCCAGCCATGCGTCCCCGGATGGTTCTCCGGGCATTGCGTCCGCCGATGCTCTTCGGCGCATCACTTCCCGGGATGATCTTCCCGGCACAGCGTCCTGCCGAAGGCAGCAATTCATACCACTATGGTTCTTACGCAACGGTGATGAAATGAAGATCTCCACACGGAAGATGACCTAGTTTCCATACCACTATGGTTCTTACGCAACGGGAACAGGTGGCAAAGATGACTCCGGAGCAGATCAAGTTTCCATACCACTATGGTTCATACAAGAGCAGTCCTCCGTTGACCGTCCCAGAGCATGGACCCGTCCTCCGAAAGGATCAAAGACCAGATCCTGAACAGGAGCATTTCAGGATGACAAAATAGTTGGTTCTCACAGCCTAACATAATGCCCCTTGAAGGATCTTTCCTCCTGGCGAAGCCAGCCATGCGTCCCCGGATGCTTTTCCGGGCATTGCGTCCGCCGATGATCCTCGGCGCATCACTTCCCGGGATGATCTTCCCGGCACAGCGTCCTGCCGAAGGCAGCAATTAGCCATTCGGTCATCGTTTCCATACCACTATGGTTCTTACGCAACTTAGTGTTCGGCCCCGATCAGGACCGCCTGATCGAGGCAGTTTCCATACCACTATGGTTCTCACGCAACAGATCACCGAGCACCTGCCCGACGACATATATATTAGTTTCCATACCACTATGGTTCTCACGCAACTGGTGTCTTCTATGATATGAGGCTTACTCCTCATGCAAGTTTCCATACCACTATGGTTCTCACGCAACGCTCCTTGTGAATTATCCTTTGGACTTTTCAAAACTGTTTCCATACCACTATGGTTCTCACGCAACCTACGGGCGTTTAAAAGGTTCAAAAATTTAACTAAAAGTTTCCATACCACTATGGTTCTCACGCAACTATCCTGTTGATGTTCTTGAATTTATCGTGTTAACACAGTTTCCATACCACTATGGTTCTCACGCAACGAACCCGAAAGAATCGTTCCTGTTGTCATCGCTCAAGTTTCCATACCACTATGGTTCTTACGCAACGGGTGACATCCGCATCAAGATGAGTGCTCGCCTCCACGTTTCCATACCACTATGGTTCTTACGCAACATGAGGCCATAGATCCTGAAACTATGAGCCTGTACAGTTTCCATACCACTATGGTTCTTACGCAACGAAAGTTTACTATGTGAAAAACATTGCAAGATTTGCACGTTTCCATACCACTATGGTTCTTACGCAACTCGAGGTCGAGTACGAGGACCTCGCCACGTTGCTCGATAAGTTTCCATACCACTATGGTTCTTACGCAACTCCACCAGGCGATTCCAAGATTAACAAGAGTAGACACGTTTCCATACCACTATGGTTCTCACGCAACCAGAAAAAAGTAAGTATTTACATTGCTGGAGATTGTGTGTTTCCATACCACTATGGTTCTTACGCAACAACCCTCAGGAAGAAACTAACCTGTGTGTCGCCACGTCTCCATACCACTATGGTTCTCACGCAACTTTGGGTAGAAATAGGGTTCAACGGACTAAGTGTATTCAGTTTCCATACCACTATGGTTCTCACGCAACAAAGTTTGCCCTGGCGAATACTTGTGTGAAAGTTGCGTTTCCATACCACTATGGTTCTCACGCAACTAGAGCTACCGGATTAGTTATTACCATAACACGTACGTTTCCATACCACTATGGTTCTCACGCAACCCATGATATATACGTCCCGAGCAAGACGTAAAACTGCTGTTTCCATACCACTATGGTTCTCACGCAACGAAAAACCGGTGCTGGAATACCTCGGCCAGAACGAGTTTCCATACCACTATGGTTCTCACGCAACGGATTCCGAACGGGCAAAATACATCAACAACAAAGTTTCCATACCACTATGGTTCTCACGCAACCATAATGTAAGCACAACAGCAATCAGCAAATACATTAGTTTCCATACCACTATGGTTCTTACGCAACCTACTATCTCGACAGTTACCTGCAAAAGAAATTTGCTGTTTCCATACCACTATGGTTCTTACACAACCTGTTGACGTTACCCTCGAAGACGGTATCCATTTGTGTTTCCATACCACTATGGTTCATACAAGAGCCGTCCTCCGTTGACCGTCCAAGAGCATGGACCCGTCCTTCGTTAAGATCAAAGACCAGATCCTGAACAGGAGCTTTTCAGGATGACAAACTGAGTTGGTTCTGATCATATTGCTATAATTTGCTTCTTGAGGATAGGTCAGGCTCTAGTTTTTTGCTCCTGACCAACCACCAACCACGAACCACCCACAACGGCTCTTAGCATACCACTATGGTTCTTACACAACTAGTCTTCAAGTTAGCAGAAATCCATACGATGATCCAGCAGTTTCCATACCACTATGGTTCATACAAGAGCCGTCCTCCGTTGACCGTCCAAGAGCATGGACCCGTCCTTCGTTAAGATCAAAGACCAGATCCTGAACAGGAGCTTTTCAGGATGACAAACTGAGTTGGTTCTTAAAACTTAATGTCTTGCTCCTAGAAGGGTTTTCCCTCCTGGCGAAGCCAGCCATACGTCCCCGGATGCTTTTCCGGGCATTGCGTCCGCCGATGATCTTCGGCGCATCACTTCCCGGGATGATCTTCCCGGCACAGCGTCCTGCCGAAGGCAGCAATTCATACCACTATGGTTCTTACGCAACCGGAAGAAAACGTTGTATACATTGTGTCCTCCCGTTTCCATACCACTATGGTTCTTACACAACAAGTACTTCATACATTAGTTTACTCTGTTACCTATAAGTTTCCATACCACTATGGTTCTTACACAACACCAATCAGACGAGACCGGCCTGATATTCTAAACGTGTTTCCATACCACTATGGTTCTTACACAACGGTCCGAAGCCTCAGAACGCTCTCGTGAAAGCTGACAGTTTCCATACCACTATGGTTCTTACACAACGGTTGATGGTGTAGTTGGATTTGCTTCTAGAATTGGGTTTCCATACCACTATGGTTCTTACACAACCCAATCGATTCCTTGACGACGAATACAAGAAAGTCATGTTTCCATACCACTATGGTTCTTACACAACTGTAAAAATCCACAGCGCGTGCAACAAAACTTTATGTTTCCATACCACTATGGTTCTTACACAACACGCGCGTACAAACTTATCATGAAGGTGATATCATGCGTTTCCATACCACTATGGTTCTTACACAACAATGATTATATGTTCTTCGACAAACTTGAGTTCTGCAAGTTTCCATACCACTATGGTTCTTACACAACGCGCTCAATGGACTCAGATGTCTCTCTCCCCTCAAGGTTTCCATACCACTATGGTTCTTACACAACTGAGAATCGGACTCAAGGACGATGAGCTGTATGTCTTGTTTCCATACCACTATGGTTCTTACACAACTCATGAACCTTTCTCTTTGCCGCTGGTACGATCCCTGTTTCCATACCACTATGGTTCTTACACAACCAGGAGCTTTGTAAGCTGCTGCTGGAGCTTAACACGTTTCCATACCACTATGGTTCTTACGCAACCTAAGTGAGAGTCGGCCACAAAAGGGAGGAAGAGAACAGTTTCCATACCACTATGGTTCTTACGCAACCTAAGTGAGAGTCGGCCACAAAAGGGAGGAAGAGAACAGTTTCCATACCACTATGGTTCTTACGCAACCGAGCAAACGGTGAGGTCAGCTTTGTAAGTAACACACCAGTTTCCATACCACTATGGTTCTTACGCAACCCAAGGAGACCATCACGCACCCACCGTTAACCAAAACCGTTTCCATACCACTATGGTTCTTACGCAACGAAGAGCGAGACCAGCCTCACGTAATCATTTACAAGTTTCCATACCACTATGGTTCTTACGCAACCGGGGGATCTGCGACAGGTAAAGGCTGTACGATCCAGTTTCCATACCACTATGGTTCTTACGCAACCAGCCTCAAGACTACCGGTTAGGATTCTAACGCTCATGTTTCCATACCACTATGGTTCTTACGCAACATATTATAATTGAAACACGCAGAAAAGGCGGTCTCAGTTTCCATACCACTATGGTTCTTACGCAACCGACTACGAAATTAAGTACATCGGAGTCTACTTCTAGTTTCCATACCACTATGGTTCTTACGCAACACAATGGTTAAGAGATCAGAGCTTCTACCCAAATTTGTTTCCATACCACTATGGTTCTTACGCAACGAGCTATTAGAAAAAGCATTATCGACCGATACATGTTTCCATACCACTATGGTTCTTACGCAACTCGCCCTCGCTTCGCTCGGTTGACTCCTACTCATGTTGTTTCCATACCACTATGGTTCTTACGCAACCTTTCATCCGACCATCTATCTAATCTTCTTCTGAAGTTTCCATACCACTATGGTTCTTACGCAACTTAGGAGAAGTGATCGACCACTGGCTCGACCACATGCAGTTTCCATACCACTATGGTTCTTACGCAACGGATGTTGCGTCAAGCGTGTCGGTGATCGGGGGTATGTTTCCATACCACTATGGTTCTTACGCAACGCGTGTCTGGTCCGTTGCTGTGGGTCGGTACGTGTACGTTTCCATACCACTATGGTTCTTACGCAACTGCTACGGTTGCAATTCCTAGTATGGCTGTTAGTGTAGCGTTTCCATACCACTATGGTTCTTACGCAACAAGGCTTGACGGCAACGTTCTGGCGTTGCAAAACAGTTTCCATACCACTATGGTTCTTACGCAACCATATACATCGAAAACAATTGTGGCCCGTATATCCCGTTTCCATACCACTATGGTTCTTACGCAACGATCACATGGAAAAACCATCAGCCGTCTTCACTTGGCGTTTCCATACCACTATGGTTCTTACGCAACCGGAAACTATGTTCATTCAGGCTTAGGCGTTACGAGAGGTTTCCATACCACTATGGTTCTTACGCAACTGGGGATTTCACACACAACATTCAGGGAAAGGTTGATAGTTTCCATACCACTATGGTTCTTACGCAACTGGTAAGCGGCAGGGAATATGTGCTGTTCAGAGGTATGTTTCCATACCACTATGGTTCTTACGCAACAAAAAGTTTTATCAGGCGTTGAAGGAGGCACAAAACAAGTTTCCATACCACTATGGTTCTTACGCAACTGATTCTGCGACCGAAACTTTCTATGCTATTTGTGAGTTTCCATACCACTATGGTTCTTACGCAACAGATAAACGAAAAAACAGGGGCAAAGGAGGTGCAATAGTTTCCATACCACTATGGTTCTTACGCAACCCGCGGAGTATTTGACTAAAGGCAGCCCCATTTTGCTGTTTCCATACCACTATGGTTCTTACGCAACCGCCGGCATCTGGCAGCTCTTAGGTCTCACGATTCCGTTTCCATACCACTATGGTTCTTACGCAACCTAATGGAGAGATATCATTCATCTCACCAGATCCCTCGTTTCCATACCACTATGGTTCTTACGCAACTAAAACCATATCAGACCATACTAGACTAAGCCTGCATGTTTCCATACCACTATGGTTCTTACGCAACCCATCGAGAACATCAGAGCCGCAGAGACACCGGAGCAGGTTTCCATACCACTATGGTTCTTACGCAACAGAGACACCGGAGCAGAGAGAGAAACTCATAAGAAAAGTTTCCATACCACTATGGTTCTTACGCAACACATATTAGACCAGACCCGCATAGACTGTATACATGTTGTTTCCATACCACTATGGTTCTTACGCAACGTGGCTTGATCGCAGCGGGAACATACCCTTCACAGGAGTTTCCATACCACTATGGTTCTTACGCAACTCAGCATCACCACCATTTATTTGATTAAATATCCCGTTTCCATACCACTATGGTTCTTACGCAACCGCTTTTATTACAAAGATATTATACAGGTTTTGGGTAGGCAGAATCAACCAAAAGGGAAGATTCCGTAAGCGACATCGAATTTACATTTCGGCGATTCGCTTGGATTTGATTCTAGATGGACGCAGTGTTATGTGGAGGGAGAAGGCGTCGGTATCTTCTCAGGAAGACCAATTGCAGAAAATACCGGCGAAAAACTCTCCAGCAGAAGCTTACAGAAGGAAATGTTACCGATTTCGCTTTCAATCAAATGACCTATCTGCAGTCGTATCTGTGTAAACTGTACAGGAATGATTATAAATAGGTCTAGAAGTGTTATTAGGAAATGAGTCTAGAAGAAAATGGCATACGATCGATCCGACGAGAATTGGTAACGAAATTATTAACTCGGGAAAGGCTTATGGGAAGGATAATACAACTCTGTTCGGAAAAGCCGATGATGATAATCCGCAATATGGCTTTTACATGAAATGATCGCATGTAATCTAGTGCGACAATAAGCTGAATTAACCAATCTTGAAATGCCTCAGTGGAATTGGGTTTTAGAAGCATAGTGATTTCGACGGCAAGTAGTTCCGAATGGGTATTGACCGAGAATGATTATTGCGGGAATTTTACTTCTGGAGTCAAGAAAATTCGAACTTGATGAAAGGATTTGAGAGAATTGTTCTGAATGGGTGTTCTGCCTTCTACCACCACATGTGAAGCGCTTTGTACTCCTCCTCTGAAAGAAGTGACCGGATCAGTTTGTAGCATTCGGTTAGAAGAAGCGTGTTGTACGAGACTTTCCTTTTTAGTGTTGGATGAAAGACCGTCTCTTCCATGAATTTCTCGAAGTGCTCTACGTACTTCTTCATTCCTTCATTGGTAAGAAGGGTTGAATTCATTTCCTTATCGAAGTCGTCTTCTGTAATGATGGTTTTGTTTAGTAGAGTCATGATCAGTCTGTCTACTATTACCGGCTTGAAGACCTCGCTTATGTCAAGGCAGAGCGAGAATCTCATTTCGCAGGGTTCGTGTAGGAAGCTTACTGTGGGGTCGAGCTGAGTCTGATAGATCTTGCTGAGTGTTCTGGTGTAGAGAAGAGAGTTTCCGAAGGAGATCATGCAGTTGAGTATACCCAGTGGAGGCTGTCTGACTCTTGTGACGAATTCCTGACCGGTCAGCCCTGCAAGAATCGGATAATAGTATTGTCTGAAAGCGCCCTCGACAGCCATTACCGAGTTGATTCCGGTCGTGTTCTGAAGTCTTTCTCTAGTGCTTTTCAGCCCCTCTATCTTGTCTTTGTAACCGGGAATCTTGCTGGATGATCTCTGAAGTACCCTGAGCATGTTGTGCATCGCTCCGTCGATGAATTCTCTAGATAGCTTCAGCCTTTTAATAGGGTCGAGAAAGGTTCTGACCTGTTCTACCAGTAGTTTCCCCGAGACTTTTTGCTTCCTCGGTACGAAACTCCCGCTGTACCAGCCATTATGCGAGTAGACATGGAGCGCAACTTCCTTTTGGGAAAGAAATGAGAGAAGACGGGTATTAAGATCGATTTCTCCAAAGGTTGAAATCGATTCGATCTTTTCTATTGGAATGAACTTTCTTCTACCCTCGCGTTCTAGTAAGAGAGTGTTGTCTTTTCTGCTCAGCTGTCCGCTGGCAAAGAGATAGAAGTTCTTCTTCATGATCAAACCTCCTAGGAAAAGCAGAGATCGAAGTAAGAGCAACCTTTGCAGCCTTTCTTGAATAGCGGAACGGGCGCGCTTTCGAGGTTGAAGATCGTCTTTATCTCTTCGAGATCTCTTCTTATCTGTTGTTCATCTTCTTCGGTAAGTGAGATCATGATCATTTTCTTGGCTCTAGGATATGTAAGTCGGGCAGTGAATCCGTGAAGGCCAAGTTTGTGCTTTAGGTAGTAGAGATAATACTTGACCTGATAGATGTGACCTTCTCTCACTTCTTTGCCATACTTAATTTCAACGATTTCTCTTGTGTTTCTTAGTATGTCGAGAGAGATTTCGTCGATCACAATGTCTTTGTCTTCGCCCTGGCTGTATTCTTCTTGGAGAAGCTTGCCGAGCTGAACGCTCTCTGAAGTAGATTCCATAGATATGTTGTGCAGAAAGAACCAGAGTTGTGTCTTGCAGTAATGGAGATAGTTGATTGCATTACCTCCTATCCTCGGCTGTCTTTCGGTGATTTCCATCAGGTGTCCTCGACTATGGGGCTTTCGTCTTCTTTCGGACCGAGGTAGCCGAGTGATGGATTGTAGATGATTGGCGCGTAGATGAATCCGTCATCATCCTTTTCCAAACGCCCGATGACATCCTTTACAGGTACTTTGACAAGTTTGCCGAGTTTCTGCATCTTGCCTGAATTATTGGCTCTGAATTCAGAAGGAATGACTTCGATGGTCTTGTAGGGGATGCGGCGAATCAGGTCGTCTGCAAGCCTTTGATCGATTGACATCGAATAAATCTGGAAGTTCATCTCTCTCACAAACTGCCAGCTTGCCTTACCGGCAGAGATCTCCTCTTCAATGTTCTCGATTTCAGAGAGTAAGTTTTCCATCATTTCCCTTAGTTCAAGTCCGCTAGGTGTTTGACGGGCTTTTAGGAGTCCAAGAGATTTGTCGACAAGGTTCTTGTTATAGATAGAATATGAGTTTTCATTCTGAGGGAAGATGATAACCTCACCTATCGGAGTGGTGCCTTCTCTGTTTACTCTCCCGAATCGCTGGGTGAGCGAGTCAATCGGTGCAGCTTCTGTTATGAGGACATCGTAGCTTATATTAAGGCTAATTTCGATCGTCTGTGTGGCTACGATGATTCTCGGAGGAGAATCTCCCGTTATGCGAGAGAGGATTCTTTCCCTGTCCTCGAGGTTGAAGCGGCCGTGATAGAGAACTATGTCTTTATCTGGCATCTTATCGGACAGGGTTTTGAAAGCTTCGGTGGCCTTTCTGACGGTGTTGAAGCATAGAATGGCTCTTTTTCCCTTTTCATATTGTCTCTTTGTCTCTTCAACAGGGTCGACTTCTTCTAAATGAGAGATGGTGATTCTTCTCAGCGATTCACCTTCGTAATCTCTCACTATCACAGGGTCATCAAGAACTTCCTTGAGCTTCTGGATCATGTAGGAAGGGAGAGTGGCGCTCATCACGCAAACTGGAGTACCCATGGCTTTAAGCATTTTTATGCTTTCAAGCAGTATGCCAAATGTGTACGGTTGGCTCGCGTGGATCTCGTCGAATATGACCGCCGAATTGACGATATTTACTATCTTTGGCTCCCATCTTCCCCAGTTAAGTGACATGAGAAGAAGCTGATCTAGAGTAGCGACGTTAAATGGGTTGTCAAAGGCTTTCATCCAGAAGATTCTATCTCGGGTGTCTTCTGAATATCCTTCGTTAGAATACAAATAGTATGCGATGTTGCCGTGGACCAGACCGGTTTTGTCGGACACTTCTTCCGTGTATCTTTTGTACATAGCTTCGACTGTTGTCACTGTGGGAAGAAAGAGGGTGGACTTTTCTCTTCCAGTCGATTTTGTCCAGACAAGAGCGGCGAGAGATTTTCCACGACCAGTAGGAGCGAGGATTATCGTGTCCTTTCCGGTAGAGGCCTCTGCTTGAAATGTGCGCAAGGGCCGAGAATCGAGTTTTATGCTTGCTGATGAGAGGGGCTTCTTTGCGGAAGCCGACCAATCTGCAAGGTTTAGAATTCCCTGGATCAAGAAATAGAGTCGCCGATCGCGAGGTGCGCCAAAAAAGAAGTTGCAGAGTCTCTTGAGAAGTTCTCGAGGAGAAGGTATCTGCAAGTTGAGATCGGGAAGCTCAATGCTGAAGTGGCCCTTCGCATAGTCTTTTATCTCCTTGAATTCATTCACAAGTTCGGGGTTTGGAGTCGCCTGTTGTCTTTGAAATTCCAAGGATGAAAAAGAGTCTTTGAATCGAGAACCATGATGGCCCAGTATAGACTGGAGGATGTAGTTCTTGATGGGGGATTCATTAAGAGAGGCCATAGCTATCTGAGCCGAAGCAAGTGAGTGGGAAAAGCCTTTCTTGTCGAAGGAGAATTCTACACAGCCTTTCCCGATGTCGTGGAAGGCGCAGGCGGTTAGAATTGCTTCTGAGATTTGTTTTGGGTCAAGATTCGTGTTTTTGAGGGCGATTTTGTTTTGATCAAGATAGCTATGAGCGTAATCAAGAACTCTCTCGGTATGCTCTATTAGGCTTACTCCCGGCTTTGCGAGAGACATTATTCTACCTCCAGAGGGGAAAGACAGTATCTGAGACAGCTACTGCTTCTCCAGAGTATTCGACCGGTTCGGAGATGTATGTGTAAGGTGATCTGTTTCTTGGCCTCCGTACTTTCGGGTTCCGTTTATCTCGATCAAATTCGCTATTCAGCCAGTAAGTCTTGAAGTGAGGGATACTCCCTTCACTTAGAGCGGTGATGTTGATCTTGCCTTGAAGGTCTCCCTTAACCACAGTGTTGTGTATGACTGATTTCTCCACCCTCTCTGCGGTCTCTAATTCAGACTGGATAAAGGTTATGAACTCGTCGTCCCTTCCCAGACTTAGGGGGAAGCAGGGATCGGAGATAGCTTTCTCGATCTCTTTTAGTTTGGTCTCGGGGCCCACAATTAAAAGTATAATATTGGGTCGATAGAGGACCTCTCTTATTACGACAGCCTTACCAATGGATCTTCCACCGTCTTTTACCTTCTTTATCGCCCATGCGTCTTTCGCCATTCCTTCATTCTCCTGTATGTGTACGCCGAAAGAAAGGTCCCGGCAATAGTTCTGTGCTTCGAAGTATTCTCTGCCGGTAGCTGCGCCGATTATTCCAGTGATCGTGGTGGGCGGAGGAAAGGGCAGGCTCTCCTGATAATTCATGGATGCGGGGCTTCGAAAGGAAGCTGTGTATCCTTTTATTGAGATTTGGAGCACTAACATCTTTTCACCTCCATTGGAAAAGGCCCCTCGCATGAGGGGCCAGTGTTATATTGTTGAAAGAATCTCTTTCACTCTGGAGAAGGCATCTGTCATGGGAAGAACTTCAACTGTCTCAGGAACTCCACCATCCAGCGCAGATGCGTCAAGTACTTTCGTGGTTCCAATGATTACGCGATCGATTATGCTTGAATAATTGGTAATGCTATCGATCAGCGTTTCGGCCATGATCTTTCCCTTTGTATCACAGCTTACGGATTCGAGGAGGAAGGGAAGCTTTACTGTTTGAAAGGCGAAGGTGATGAATTTCGGAGAGATGTCTGATAGTATGTTGGTCTGCTTTCCGCCTGTCCAGAGAGTCATCATGGAATCGAGGAAGAGGTTGAGTCTTCTCAAGCGCTCTTCTTTCTGTATCTCGAGTGTGGTCTCTTTGATTTCAGAAGGATCGAATTTGCCGACCCTGTCAAGTTCTATGAGTCCACCGCCTCTGAGATACGCGGAGTAGACTTCGGTTTCAACCATGTTTCCGCCCTTGTCGCTGGCTTTTCTTGTCTTTGTAAGTAGATCTCTGTCGCCTCTGTAAGGGAAGAGAGATACGAGCGGGGCGATTCTTACGGGAGACGTTCTCTTTCTGTTGTCACCGGTTACCGCGATCATGTAGCCGAAGAGGTCGTCGTCGATGTAGTTCAGCGGATCTCCGAGTGTAGTTTCGACTTCTCCATCTACGGGAGTGGAGAGGGCCTCGCCGATTTCTGCAAATCTCTCTCTCAGGCCGTGGCGCTGACATTGTCCGGAAACGTAGTTGAATGCGGATCCGTCTGGAGCGACGATCTTTTTTGCGGTCTGAATGTTGCCTTCTGTGAATCCTGCGTTGGGGTTACCCATAGTGACTTTGGATATTGAACCCCAGGAGAGACACTTAATCTGCAATCTTTTCACCTCCATTCTGTGAGGATGCATAATGTCTCGAAAGGTATTTGTTTACGGCGAAGATTACAAGGAGAGCCTTGGGCTTCTTCCAGGTTTCCTCGTTGAGAATCCTTATGAACTCTTCGGGGATTCTGATCTTCCAATCCTCTTTTGCGTACTTGAATTCAAGATCGGCAAGGGTGAGCAAGAGATCTTCCAGAGAGCGGCTGTTGCGTAAAGAGTATAGATCGCCGAAGCTCTGGGCTTCAAAGACCGCGTTGCCAATCACTTCTCCGGCCTTTTTTGAGAGATCGATTGTCATTTGATCCAAGCCATTCACTCCTTTCATGGTATTTGATGCAACTATCACCTCGTATATAGAACGGACAGGGTAATCGAAATCAAAGATGATCATCTGAAGCCTTTCTTCGAGTGGCTTGAAAGAGAGGATCATTCTGGATATCTCTTCACGTCTCGAAACGTCGGCAGAGGGGCTTCCGGGGATTACCAGACTGTCCATGAATTTCGAGAAGTCGCCACCCAGGGTCTCCACGTTTTCGAAAAAGGTTGTCAGCTCCTCAACTCTCTCGAATGAGTCGAAGTTGAGAAATGAGTTGTTTCTTCCAGTGTTCGAGACCTGCATAACTTTGAACGAAGAGCGGGGAATGAATCTGGTCTTCTCGAACAGGGTGTGAAGAGAAAGGAGAAGAGTCTCATAGGGTTCCTGAGGATAGAATCTCGATTTGACCTTCAGGTTTCTCCATGAACCGGGTTCGTAGAGATCCTTCATCCAGAGAAATGTATTGTAGGTCGATTCAAGAGTATCGCTCTCCGGGAAGAGGTAAGTGATCACGTAGTCCTGCCCGTCCTTATAGGATGTGTAGAACAAGGCGAGACCGGCCATCATTCCAAGGAACTGGCAGTCAAGGCAGACTTCGCCGCTTCCTGAGCCGAAGCTGAAGAAGCTCTGAAAGTTCTCGGCTTTTACCGAGAGAGGATCTCCCAGCATCGACAGTTTTTCGAGAGTTGAGACTCTAGAACCGCAAAGACTGCATACTTTGCTTCCAATCTTGTTTTCCTCGAGGATCTTTGAGACTTTGTCCAGAACTGTGTACTGCTTTAGAAAAGGTCTGAGGTTTGGCGCCCAGGGCTTGCCGTTCTTGTTGAGCATATCTTTGAGAGCATTCTCGAAGATTATCTTTTTGGGCGTCTGTGTCTCGAAAAGGTTTCCCGTGATAGTACAGTCTGCAGTATATCTCTTTATCGCGACCGCTCCGGCCATTTGCCAGAAACTTCTTATATGAACTCTCATGTGACACCTCTTTCGGTTAAGAATTGTCCTCACAGTTTTCGCAGACGTTTCTTCCTTCCTGAATTGTGCAACCGCAGCAGTCGCAGAAGACTCCTTTGCACCAGCAGGTCGCGCAGGCGCTGCCTTCTAAACCAAATCCCTCATCTTCATCTAGGCAATCATCCTCGTAGAAATCTCTTTCGTCTTCCAAGATGGCTCACCTCCTTCAAGCTTTGTAATCACACTTTTTTGGAGTATCAGTTCTCGAGTACATATTCCCCGTCAATCTTATGGAGTCTTGGTGGTTCAAAGGCGATGTTGACCTTACTTAGTAATTCAGATATCTTGTCCAGAGCAGACTGTAATTCCTCTACGCCGTTGTCTTCCTCGCAGAAATGGGAGAAGGTAACGAACACGGAAAAGTCGTCCTGCCGTCGGCTGATTTGAATCTGTCCTTCGGGAAGTATCTCTCCATTTTTGAGAGAGTCGAGCAGTTTTTCTTTGAAGTAATCGACGACAATCCAGGGAGCTTTTGCATAGTATTTGTAGACAAGCTCGATGAAATCACCTCCTTCCATTGCAAGTCTTGGCAAGCAGTCCAAGATACATACTCACACTTTTTAGGTGAGATAGAATGAGAGGTTTCGGGGCCTTTTGGTGGAATTTCCTTTGGTGAAGAATCATCTCTTCAACCTAGAAGGCATTATTAAGGGAAAACGTTGTTACGTGTGATTCCTATTCCGTAAGCGGCACGATCTTCTGGGAAGGCGGCTCAGTATTCCTCTAATGACAAATAGAATCAGGTGAGAGAGAGTCTTTGGGTGATTTAAGTATGGAACGGGGATCCAGGTGCCGTTAGCTTGGGTGGCGCAGATTACTTGCTCAGTTCTTCCTTGGTCTTCTTGTACTGTACAGCTATATGACATGCAGCATCGAATACTTCCAGTCCTACTTTGACAATGAGTATGATTGCCTGCGCGATGTTTGTTGGATTTCGAGGTGCTCCCAGTTCATTTGGTTTCACTGCTTCACCTCCCTTTATCTCATTACCTCAATTAGGATCGTACTTTCATGATTTATAATCACACTTTTTGAATTATTGCCGCAAAGACAGCTCAGAAGAGATTGAGCTGATTATCATTGCCGGGTTCTCTTGAGATCAGCGCGTTAAAAAGAATCGAATAGGTCTTGATTCCTATTCCTCTAATGTCTAGGATCTCTCTGAAACGAGTGACGTCTTCGCGTTTGTCCAGAAGTCTTTTTATGATCGAAGGCCTGAGAGTAAGGCATTTCAGTTCATATTCAGACATCGCCCTTAGCTGTTTTATCATCGATTCCTCGGTTTTCGAAGTGGTTTTATCCAGACAGAGAAGTATTTCTGCCTTTGAGCTTTCAAATACCTCTCTTGTTATGTTCTCCGATGTTTGAGGATCTATACCCCCCTTTCCTGCCCCGGCCAGAGGAAGGGCAACTCTTTCAAAATTGCTTTCTGTTATGATCTCTTCTGCACGCTTAAGAGAGGAACGTATCCAGGAGATTTTTGATGGCATCTTCCAGTCTTCTTTGACAAACAGGCTGATTATCCTTGGAAAAATATCTCCTCGGAATATCCAGGCCGAACCGGGAGAGGGACTTTCGTGGGAGCATTTCTCTCTGTAATTATCAAAATAGCTAGGAAATCTAAGTTTGAACTCAAGCGCCAATCCGGCACCCATAACTCCCTTTGTATTGACTGTGTTTGCGATGACGGGCACTTTCTCTTCTTCAAATGCGGCAAATACACTTTTCTTATAAACAGTTATCATGATCTCAGCCCTCGAAGTAATAGTTGTATCCGCTATCGCGGAGTTGTCTGATGGAGACTCCGTTAATCTTTTCCGTAGTTCCGTCTAGAATTATACATTCGATCCATTCCGGTTCGATCATGTCGGTCTTCACTAAGATCTCGGCACCAAGTCTTTTCTTGAGCAACCTGTTATCGTAGAAATTTCTTGCTGAAAGCACCAGTTCAATATTTATCTTCTTGAGAGCGGCTTCACTTAGAGTGTAGATCTCGGCATCACTGCAGGCGGCGATTCTGTCAGATACCAGGCAGTCATAGTGGGTTACTAGATCGCTATTCAGTCTTAGAATCGCGAAATCTCTCTTTTCTTTCTGGTAGCGGAAGGTCATCGCATTCCTGGTATTCAAGAACAGCGGTACATATTCATGTAGGGACTTTCTTTCTCTGATCGTTTGAACGGTCTGATCTGAGTAATCATCGTACGGTATCTCCAGAGTCTCTACTGCCATCTTGCTCATTACTCCGTGTTCGAGTATCGAAGGAATGTTATTTACTGGCGAAAGATAGTAGAGATGCTTCACTCCGAACGCCTGTAAGGGATTACTGCTCGTAACCATTATCTCACCTCCCTTTCAAGGTTTATAATCACACTTTTTTACGAGGCTTTGGATTCTCAAATGGAAAGCGTATAATATCGTTGAAACTGAATTACTAATTCTTTGCAGTTGTCTGTTTTGGAGGATTTATGGTTAAGAAAATCACTTATTCCTTGCAGCAGGTCTTCGCCGGTCTAGAACTTCTGATAAAAGAGGACTACAGATCGTTGTTCGAGAAGTTCTCTCCGGGATTGCGACTGATCGAAACGCTCGAGGAGCCTTCCGGTTCTGCTCTAGCGGAGTTCTCGTTTACATTCGAAGAAGAACGTTATTCTGTAAGGTTCAAGGTTCTATATCCCGATCAGGATGGTGCCTTTTCATATCTTTCGAAAATGTATTCAACGCCGCTGGTTCTGCTTGAGAAGAGGGGACGTTCCTCTGACTATCTCGATCTCGAGAACTTCTGGATAGTGCCAGGGTATTACTTGAGAATGGCCTTTGTGTGCTTGCAGGTTTTGAGAGAACTGCAGTCAAAAAACGGCATGGAACGTGTAGATACAGTCCTCGAAACGGCTGAAACTCTTCTCAACAGAACTGTTGTTGGAACCGAGATTCTCAAGCAATACGACAAAGGTGACATTGAGGAAGAACCCGAGATAAAGAATCCGAAGTATCTGAAAGTCCCGATCCTCTTTGAACTGCCCTCTTCAAACGGGCTTCTGCAGATATCCGAGCTGAGAAAGGCGGTCATACCCGGAGACAAGGTAAAGGAGTCGCTTAGGTTGCCTCATTTCTCCCATCTAGGGAAGCTGGATCTTCTCGAGACTCCTGAATCCGTGAGAATCGGAATGAATCTCTTCCTTGCAAACGGCGCCCGTTGTGATGCTTCGAATCTTGAGATAGAAAGCAGTGGCGAAGATTCCGAAGCCCTTCTTAGCCCTTCTACTTGTGCTGTTCCTTTCATTGCATACTCAGATGGCGTTAGGGTTACTATGGGGGGCAAGAATCTGAAGCAGGCAGTAAAGGTCGTTTCCAGCGAAAAGCCAATAATTCGGACTCCCATAGATGAGGAAGTTGATCTTGACTACGGTGTCAATGCCCTAGCAGGATATGCGTTGTTCAACGGCTTGAACTTCGAAGATGGAATAGTCTGTTCTGAAGGGTTTGCAACGAAAATGTGCGTCGTAGAGAAAAAGACAATTGAAATCGTTGACTCAGTTCCTGTATTGCTAAATGCGAGGGTCAGTGTTAAGAACAGGTCTACGATAGAGCTTTCCAGTGAGGAAGGTTCGATAAGGGTTGTTTACCGCTTCAGAACAAAAGGTTCAATTGTTAATAAGGGCGATTGGTTGATGAAGAGAAGCGTCTTTTTTGGGGGGAGCGATGATCCCAATAAGTCGTATTCAAAGAATATCTACTATGACCTTTCATATCCAGGAGAGATTCTGAAGAATCCAGAAGAGGAAATGATCTCGTTCATTATGAGAACCATACCCACCGCCAGGAAGATAAAGAAGGGGGAAAAGTTAGTAGACAACTTGAACGAGAGCGTCGTCTCCGTAACGGTTCCCTTGACTATCACAAAGCCGCTCGAAATTGGTGACAAGATTACTGGCAGGCATGGAAACAAGGGCACTATATCGAAGATCGTTTCCAACACGGAGATGCCACATGTCGAGATAGATGGCGTACTCAGACCTCTGGACGTTATTCTGAGCCCCTTCGGGGTAATAACCAGGATGAATCTCGGTCAACTTCTAGAGACGCACAAATCACTTGAAGGTGAATATGTCGATAGACCTTTTAAGAATCTGGACCTCGCTTCCAGAGTCGCTAAAGGAAGAGACATACCACAGCTGAAGAAGAGACTCTTTTTTGCAGATGGAACTTCGTTTGAGGCAGCAGTCGGTTATCAGTATTTTGTAAGGCTAGATCACTGCGTAAGGGACAAACTCCATGTAGTAGATCTAGCGGAGACCTCCAAGATTACGGGACAGCCAGTGAAGGGAAAGCGGAGAGAGGGTGGGCAAAGAATCGGCGAAATGGAGTTTTGGACTCTCTTCGACAACAGTGCACTTGAGACGGTGGGGAGGTTTTCTCAAACTAACATCAGCGACGCTTCAGAGTTCAGAAAGCGCTATTTCGATACCTTCAGGCTTCTTATGAACTACTACAGGGATTTTGATGTTGAGATAGAGGACGGCCCGTTGAGAATAATCGTAAAGAATGCTTCTGACGAGTTCTTCGAAAAAGTCACGAGCGACGAAACCATGAGCGAGTTCTTCAAGCAGATAAAAGGGAAAGCGAAAGACAGAAAGGAGAAAAGGTTCCTGCTATCGAAATCGGGATACTTGAGAAAGTACATGCTTGGAAGACGGATTCACTCTTCTGGCAGGACCGTTATCACACCTGTGACAGATATAGACATAGACCATGTGTATCTTCCCTACGAATTTGCAAAAGTTTGGTTTTCTCTTGAAGAGGATTCTAAAGAAGGGATTAAGGTTGCTAATGATCTGGCGAAGGAGAGAGATCTCTACGTGCTTCTCAACAGACAGCCCTCTCTCCACAGACACAGTATTTCCTCTGCCAGGCCGATCTTCTGGGAGAACAAGACAATAGGACTGCCAATTATGTTGTGCGATGGATTCGGCGCCGATTTCGATGGCGACTCCATGGCTGTTTACCTGCCCGTTGATCAGAATGACGATCTGAAAAGTGAGCTGAAATCTATGCTTCCCTCCAACAACCCATTCAGAATTGGAACGGGAGAACTCACTTTTTCGGTCACCCAGGATTTGGTATACGGTCTATACAGAAAAAGAGGACTAAACTCCAAGAAGGTAAAAGAGGAGTTAACAAAGAAAATTGAGAATTCCCACGATATTTCGAAGGATCTTCTGAAGTGGCAGAATGAAAGTCTTGCAGCGGCAAAGGAATCGGAACTGAGTCTTGATCTGAGCGATATCGCTTTGATGAGTGAGGTTGCCAAGAGCGTTAAAGATTCGGGCAGTAGAGGAAAACCAGAGCACTTCGTACAGATGGCTGAGGGGATTGATCTCGATGGAAGAAGGGCTGAGGCCTTTGCGAGAGGAGTATCGAGAGAAGATTACCTTGGCCGTAGAGATGGTCATGAAGTGAACATTGCGTCCAGATCGAGGACAGGTTTGATCGACAAGAAACTCCATGTCGCCGAAGCGGGATACTTTACCAGGAAGTTGGTCGAGTTTCTGTATCCCGTTTCTGTCACAGAAGAAGACTGTTGTACAGATGACGGAATAGAACTCAATCAATCATTTATCCAGCATCTGGCATTGCGAAAATACTCTCTTGAAAGACTGATACTCGGCAGATATGTCAAGAGGCCGATGGACAAAGAGTGGATGCTTGTGACACGAAGTAATCTGAATGACTTCAGAGACTGCGATCTTCTGCTGAGAAGCCCGGTTAAGTGTGCGTCCTCAGGGGAGAACGGCATCTGTTCAAAGTGTGCGGGTCTCGAGCTCTCCAGTATGAAGAAGTTTAGAGTCGGCAGCTTTTTGGGAGTTCTTTCAGGCCATACTATAGGAGAGCGGGGAACTCAGCTTTCGATGAAGACCTTCCAGACGGGCTCATCAGGGTTCAGTATGCAGCGAGTCTCTTCGGAATTCTTCAAGGCCGAAGAAGAGTTTTCCAGTTATCTAAAACGGCTTGCCGACAGATCTATCGAAGGGATAATGAGGGGCTCATCGAATTCGGCATCAAGTTCTGCTGAAGAGGGATCGCCCGTTCTCGGTACCATAGATGTGGCCTCTATCTATTTGGAGGTTCTCTTTAGACATTTGAAGGATACCGAGATACGTACTGAAGGGGAATTGAAGAAGAGACTCTCTGATCCAAGGGAAGTCGGGATATTCTCTGCGCTCTCTTTCGAGAAAAGCGGCAGTTCAGAGAAAATCGGAATCGGAGAGGAAATTGAAGAGAAGTCTCCTAAGGCGAATTATGCGCTTAGGCCGGGAGAGGTGGATAAATGGGTAGGCAAAAAACAAAAGAAGAGATACTTGAAAAGTTGAAAGGCAAAAACAAGGAAAAGTTTAAATCGCTGACCACGTCCTTTAGGAATAGACCCGTTGAAACCAGCGAAGAAAGTGAAGAGGAGCTTCCAGATGAAGAAACGTTTGAAGAAGTCGAGTCTGAAGACCACGATAATGACGAGACTTCAAATTCCGATCCGTTCGCATCTGTAGAGAACCTTGAGAATCTGGTTTTTGAGCCGGCAGAGAGGAATCCGATTTCCGAGAAGAGAGTTGTTCTGGAAATCGTCAAAGGAAAGCGGTACCATTGTCTGAGAAGATACAGGTGGAGTTTCGAATTCTCTGAAAACTCTCCCCAAAAAGAAGAACACATGAGGCGTTTTGGGGAAACGGTTAGAAGAACAGGCAGGATTATTGAGAATTTCCTCAATGGATACCTCGAAGGAGAGACGGCCTCGATTCAAGATCTCTTTGGCTCGCTCAGCTCAAAGATTCTCTTTGGTGTCTCCGATTTGAATGACGTATCCAAGAACCAGTTATCCTGGTATCTCTTCCGGATGCCCGACGGAGTTCTATACACTCTCAACTGCCTAACTCCCAGAAGCGGTGCCCCAAATCTTTCGAAGCAGGCACTGGCGATTATGAGAATCGCTTTGGGGGATCCGGAGGAGGGAGAAGCGCTCAAGTGCAAGTTTGAAGAAGTGATCGCAAAGTCTATAGGGTTGATTGATTATTCGCTTGAGGTGGAAGATTTGTTGGGGAGAGTCATCGGCCTGAACAGGGACATTATGAAGGCCGGGTATCCCGAAAGCAAACTGGGCGAACCGAAAGCTCTATTGAAAGAGCTTAACCGAAGTTCAATAAGGCATTATTTTCATCAAATTGCTGGGAGAGCTAGAAAATGAAAGTATTCATTGTCAAGAAGGGTTTTGAAGAGCATGAGCTAAGAGTGCTCAAGGAGATCGTTCATAGTCTTGTTTCTTCAAAAGAGGATCTAAGAGAAAAAGTGGAGATTGTTGAGCTTCCTGAATTTCGCGAAGAACAGGGAATAATGATCATCTCCCAGCAGGTCATTGGAGAGCTGAATCCTGAACGGTCTTCAGGCAACTTATTCATAATGTTCAAAGGAGGTCTTGAAAGTAACATAGTAAGATTCGCGCAAAGAATGGGTGCTGTCGGAATCTTCCCCATCGATCGGTTCTATGGAGAGAGGATGGAGTATGGTGAGGTTTCACGGTTTGAGAATGTCTTGAAAAACGTTTTGAGAGATAAGCTATCAACCCGTTTTCCTGAATGGGACTTTAAGAAAAGGATCGACTGGAAAATGAAACTTGATGACAAGGCTTTCGAAGATGAAGACGCCTATATTTCGCTATTTGGAGACGAGATTACCCACAAGAACGTCAAGAAGACCAACGAAATAATAACGTCTGTCATGCCCTATGTTAAAGAGCTAAAGACGTTTAGATTAAAATCGAAAAGGGTTCTTGAAGAGCTAAAAAAGAAGGAACTCTCTGAAGACCCGAAACTTGAAGGAGCTAGAATAGCCATAAGAAAACTGAATGATTTGACATCCGAAATGAAGTTCAGAAAGCCGGTTTGTATTCTGCTTACGGGTCCAACCGGCTGCGGCAAGACTCTTCTGGCGAAGTACATAGCAAACAGCCTATTTGGCTCCTTGGAGACCTTTTCTAGAATCTCACTGGTCAATATGGGCGATAACCTTCTTGAAAGCGAGCTTTTCGGAAGTTTTCCGGGGTCGTGGACCGGGAGTTCTTATAAGGTTGGAAAAATGGTGTCAATGGCGGGAGGAGCGGTATTCCTCGATGAGATCGGAGAAATCTCTCCTGCCATTCAGGCAAAGCTTTTGACCTATCTGGACGATATGAAGGTCCTTATAGAAGGCCTTTCAGATACTTCGGGAGTGAGAGTTCCCGTATTGATTATCGCCGCCACGAATCGAGATGTTAGAAAGGAAATGAGCCTCGGCAATTTCAGGTCTGACTTCTATCAGCGTTTTGCCTACGAGATTCACATGCCTTCGCTTTCTGAGAGGAAGTCAGATTTCAGATATATTCTTAGTCATCTTCTCCAGGTGAAAAAGAAGATTCTGAATCTAAGTATAGATGAGATAAGCATAGCCGCAATAGAGAAACTGGAGGGTTACGAGTACCCCGGCAACTATCGAGAACTAGAGAGAGTTGTTACCGCGGCCATGATGAGCGCAAAGATGGATGGACGGGAGATTGTTCTGTCTAGAGATGTTCAGTTTTAGTTCTATGGGAGGTAGATATGAGAGTTAAGCTTACGCTTAGCGGTCTGAAGAACAAGGCCGATCCCCGCAATCACTTTCACCAGCTTTCGGGTCTGATCTACGCGATGATACAAAAGGCAAATCCCGATTATTCGAAATGGTTGCACGATGAGGGCTTTCTTGACGGAAGCAAGAGCTTCAAGTTCTTCTGTTTCTCCAAGCTAATTCCGGAAAAGAATGCTTATATCAAAGCCGGAGATAATGGCGAGATGATTGTCTTCACCAAAGATATCGCTGCTCTGTATATATCCTCGCCGGTGAGAGAGATCATGCAGCATCTAGTGGATTTCTTGCTTCTGAACAGGGAAATTAGAATCCTCAATCATAATCTTGTGATTCAAAACGCCTTTGCATCGACGGAGAGTTTTGAAGGCGGAGAGGAGCTCTTCAAATGTATTACACCGATCGTTCTTTCCACGAGAAACGATGAATATAATACGCCTTTCTACTTGAGGGCCTATCAGGATCCTGCCCAGTTTGGCGAATTCCTTACTAAGAATGCCAGAGAGAAATTCAGAGTTTTCTCCGGGAGAGAGAGCAGTGTCAGTATTGTTGTCGATGGCGAATATGTAGAAAAAGTCGGGAGGAAGAGCAACATAAGAATCAATATTGTTGACGACATAGAAGTCTTCGGATCGGTCGTCCCAGTAAAGATTTCCGGTACCGGAGAGGAGATTGCGTTTCTGTACGACACCGGACTTGGAGAAAAGAATTCCCTTGGAATGGGAATGATAGAGATTGCCGGGAAGCGGTTTTGATTATCAAACGGTGTTTTTAACAAAAGTCGTTTTCAGGAATCTGAATTGGCAGTCTGGGCTACTCAAGATCAGTTAAAATAGAACACTGCGATTACTTTGCATGTGTCTTTAGGATTCTGATAGCAGAAAGCTCATGCTTGTGCGGTGGTATATTTGGTCGGAGGTGATGGTATGAACATATGGTATGTTATAGGTGGAGTGGCTCTGGCGGTAGCTGTTGGCGCGGTACTTCTATTCACCAGCCATGTTGTTACAGAGAGACCTCAACTTCCCGATGTGTATGTAATGAAAATGGACCGACACGTACCTGGAGTAGATATTTCTATTGAAGCTGGAAGGGTTATCACCGTTTCGATAACTAACAACCTCGAAGAGTCAATAACTGCCATATTCTATGAAGAGATAAGATCGTCAACAGGAGAAAGCTCACATGTAGTAATCGAAGGTGAGCCTGAGATAGAAGTTCTTCCAGGCCAGACAAGACAGGTTCTCATCACTCCAGACGAAACCTTCAAAGAGTTCTATCTGCCATACGACATAATTGTCAAGGGCGTCAAGTACGAATGCAATGCCACCATTTCAATGTTCCAGGAGTAGGTCGTTCTTAATCCCTTCCTTCGTAACTCCATTTTTTACATTCAGTTAACCTTTGCCTCTTTTTTTGCTAGGAGATAGTTCTTCATTCCAAAGAACCGCTGTACGCTTAGGAGCAAAAACTCGCTGATCGCTGTGAAAAACAGTTCCATGTTGTCTGTTCCAAGTTCCAAGTAATGAGAATGACAGTGCCTCTGAGTACCAGCAATTCGGTGTTCGCTGCAGGCTACTAAGATCCGCTAGCAAGAACACGCTATTCGCTGCACGCTGAGGGATAGAGATCCCTCTCGTGTCTCGTATCATGGTCAGATACGAGATTACCTAGCAAAGAGCCAATCAAGGACCTTTTCGCTTTGGTATCAATAGCTCTCCTGTTGTTCGAACACGGAGAACTGAGAACCGTTGAGGGACAACTTTCATTTCTTTCAACTTGCAACTCAGAATATGCAACTGTTCCACTCACACACCCTAACGGAAAGAAGGAATTCAACTTCCTTCTGCATTTTTCTACTGTCAACGAACAATGAATCTTCAAAATACGGTGGTATGCTTCCGAAGTCCACTCACAAGAATGTATTGAGAATGATTGTCTATATGTCCCATGAAAACTTAATTCCAGTAAAAGCTTTGGTTCATATGAGAAGCGTAGAATGCAGGTGGTATAGACATATAGATATCTATACGCGAATGCGAGGTGTCGGTATGATACCTATCTATCTTGAGATCAGAAGCTACATGATTAAGCAGATCGAAAACGGATTTCTCGTTCCCGGCGACAGGATACCATCCGAACGAGAGTTGGTTGATCTGTTCAAGGTAAGCCGCATGACCGTACGACATGCGATAGATCAACTTGTAAACGACGGAGTTCTCGTGAGAATGGTTGGCAAGGGCACTTACGTGAGCAGCGAAAGACTGGCCACTCAGCTGAATGTTCTCAACAGCTTTTCAGAAGATATTATTGCTACGGGACATAAACCCTCTGCAAAACTCTTGAGTGTCGAAAGGATTCAGATTAGCGACACGATTAGCAATCTCCTTTCAATTGACTGTGGTCACGACGTTATCAAGGTAGAGAGACTTAGGCTCGTAGACGACCTTGAAATGGCGCTGACCACGTCTTTTTTCCCAGTTTCGAGAGCTCTTCCAATCGAAGAGATCGACTTCAACGCAACTTCGATTTACGGGCAGATCGAATCCCTGGGTTTAAGAATAGAGAAGGCTTCAGAAACTGTCAGTGCCGAAGCCGCCGACAAGAGAATTGCCGGTTTCCTGAGGGTTAAGGAGAACGCCCCACTCCTCAAAATTGTGAGACTCACCTTTATCTCAAACAACGTTCCTATTGAATACATGGAGGGATTATTCAGGCCAGACAGATATTTTATATCCCAAGAACTCTATAGACAGGAAGTGAGATGATGAAGATGTTTGAAGAAGTGTTTGGAAAGAAGCTCCCAATAATCGGTGTGGTTCATTTGCAGCCGCTGCCGGGAGCACCAAGATACGAAGGTATGTCGATGAAAGAGATCACCAGAGCTGCCATTGAGGAAGCAAAAGCTATGAGTGAGAATGGTGTGGACGGGTTAATTGTGGAGAATTTCCGGGACATGATGTTCAAGAAGAGGGTAGGTCCTGAGACCGTCGCATCCATGAGTTACGTTGCTTCCGAGATCGTCAAGAGTGTCTCAGTACCGATAGGACTTTGTGTTCTTCAATCCGATGCGATTTCAGCTCTTGCGATCGCAAAGGCCGTCGGGGGGAAGTTTATCAGGGTGCCGTACTACACAGAAACGTACATCGTGGACGCGGGAATGATGGAGAGTATCGCGGCAGATGCCCTTAGGTTCAGAAAGATGATCGAAGCGCGAGACGTGAAGATCTTTGCCGACGTTCATATCAAGCATGGGTATTCGCTTTCGAGAAGGCCGATTGAAGAATCTGCCGAAGACGCATATGAGCGCGGGCTTGCCGACGCAGTAATAGTGACGGGTAAGAAGACCGGAGGAAAGACAAAGCCGGAAGACGTAAAGGCAGTCAGAGATTATCTTCCCGATCTGCCTTTGATCGTAGGCAGCGGTGTCACTCCCGATAGTCTTTCCGAGTACTTTCCGAAACTGGGAGATGCGGTCATTGTCGGAACCAGCCTGAAGAAAGATGGCAAGACTGAAAGCCCGATAGATCCCGAAAGAGTGAGACAGTTCTCGAAGAATATGGAAAAGTGCAGAAAGGAGCTTGAGAAATGACGACTATAACCGAGTTCAACGAGGTCTTCGGCACTTCAAAGCCAATAATCGGAATGATTCACCTCAAACCGCTGCCCGGCTCTCCTGTTTATAACGGGAAAGGCCTTAGCGCCGTCATTGCTCAGGCGGTCGAGGAGGCCGGTAAGCTTGTAGAAGGAGGAGTTGACGGTTTTCAGGTCGAGAACTACAACGATCCCTCTTATTTTCCGGATGTCGCTCCGGCAGAAACGGTCGCCTCACTCTCTATCGTGGCGCACGAAGTTCACAAAGCATTTCCCGACACGCCGATGGGAATATGCCTTCTCGCCGATCCAATAGCATCGATTGCTGTAGCGCATTCATCCGGGGCGAAGTTCATTAGGGCGACGGTTTTCACTGAAGCCTCGGTCGATGTTTCGGGCCTTGCTATCAGGAGACCGCACGAGATACTGAGATACCGGAAGTTCCTCGATCCCTCGATCAAGATCTTCGCAGACGTCCATATAAAGCATTCGGCCCCTCTTGCGATGAGACCGATCGAGGAGTCGGCGTATGACGCCGCATACTTCCTTGCCGACGCAGTCATTATTAGCGGAAAGCATACAGGCTTTGAGACTCCTCTCGAAGATCTTAAGAAGGTCCGTGGAGTGCTTCCCGAATACCCGATTATGGTTGGTTCGGGAATGAACAAGGCCAATGCGGAAAAGATTTTTGAAGTTGCCTCTGGAGCCTTTGTCGGTTCAACATTCAAGATCGACGGAGATTCCTACAAGTCCATCGATTCCGATAGAGTGAAGGATTTCATGAGAGTGATCAAGGAGATCAGGAATAGATGA
This sequence comes from Mesotoga sp. BH458_6_3_2_1, assembly GCF_003664995.1. Classification (NCBI taxonomy): domain Bacteria; kingdom Thermotogati; phylum Thermotogota; class Thermotogae; order Kosmotogales; family Kosmotogaceae; genus Mesotoga; species Mesotoga sp. BH458_6_3_2_1. The sequence goes on from NZ_JFHL01000014.1 coordinate 72,348, forward strand.
CAAAATCCGTTCTCGTTTTGGGCGACATAAATGTCGACATCATAGGGAAGTTTGATGTTTTCCCGACGCCGGGGAGTTCGACCTATAGTGACAGGCCGACTCTCAGGCCGGGTGGCTCGGGATTGAACACATTTGTTGGCCTGAAGAAACTCGAAATAGATGCGGATTTTGTAACGATGATTGGGAAAGATCTTTTCGGAAGTTTCATAAAGGAAGAGCTTTCTGAGCTTGGCATCGAGTTTTCACCGGTAGTCTCTGATTCGTATCCTACGGGAGTCGTCTTTTCACTCTCTGTCGGCAACGAAAGAACATTCTTCTCGTTCAGAAAGAATGCCGCGGACATACACATGACTGCTCAGGATATTACAGACTGTTCCGAATACCCGGATATGCTCTATCTAACGGGTGTATCCATAGTCGAGGGCAAGGAGACATTCGAGACCTTTGTTGAAGTGGTGAAGAGAGCGAAAATCGAGGGGACGAAAGTCTTCTTTGATCCAAATATGAGGAAGACCGATCGTGTTTCGATTTCGAGAATAGAGCTGCTGATTCCGTATGTTGACGTCTTCCTTCCTGCAAGAGACGAGCTGGCAATAATCCTTTCGAAATCAGAGAAGTTCAGATTCTGTTCTGACTTGATTGCTGCAGGCGTTTCGGATATCTGGATCAAGAAGGGAGCAGAAGGCTGTTCACTGATTTCTGGAGAGAAAGGTTTCGATTTTCCTGCTCCGAATGCACATGTTATTGACTGCACGGGGGCCGGGGATGCATTCAACGCGGCGGTTGTCTGGGGATACGCCAATGAGCTTGAAAAGAAGGAGATAGGCGTCTATGCCAATGTCTACGCTGCGATCAGCACAGAGAGAATCGGTGCGGCTACATCTTATCCAGACAAAGAAAGTATGTTGAAGAGCAAGTACTACAAATCTATTAAGACGGGGGTGAAAGTATCGTGAAACGGTTGATTCTGATTCTGGTTTTACTCGGTTTTGTGGCATTGGGTTTCGGAGCATTGAAGGTTGCAATCGTCGCAGGAGATGCGATTGGTGACAGGGGTTTCACAGATATGGCTTACATTGGTGTTCAGGAAGCCCAGAAGCAGTTCGGGATCGAGTACAAAGTCTTCGAGTGCAATGTCGACCCTTCCAAGTATTTCGATTCACTAAGGGCCGGCGCCATGAATTACGACCTGATCTTTGTTGACCCGGGATATTTCTTTGACAAGGAGCTGGCCGAAGTCAGTGCGATGTTCCCATCAAAGACATTCGTCTACATCGATGGCACATCGGATCTTCCTAATGTTGTCTCTGTTCCCTTCAGGCAGAACGAAGGCGCGTTCCTCGCCGGCTGTCTTGCTGCACTGCTGACTGACAAGACGGAGCTGAGCAAGATAAATCCAGAGAAGACTGTCGGATTCGTAGGCGGTTTTGATATGCCCGTTATAAGAGATTATCAGGCCGGTTACGAGCACGGGGTCAGATATGTCGATCCAGATGTCAAGGTTATCGCCAGGTATGCGGGCGATCACTACGACCCTGCGCTTGGCAAGGAAACTGCCTATTCTGTCTCAAAAGAGGGCGCCGACGTAATCTTCCAGGCGGCCGGTCCAACAGGGCTTGGAATTCTTGAGGCAGCCAGAGACTACGATTTCTTTGCTATAGGTGTGGATACAGATCAGGGCTACCTTCAGCCCGGTTTCATAGTTTCGAGCATGATGAAGAAAGTCGACGTCGCCGTTCTCGATGTAATTAGAATGCAGATAGAGAACAAGCTCGAAAAGGGATCCGTTCATGTTTACGGTATTGCCAATGGCGGAGTCGGACTAGCTTACAACGAATTTATGATGGACACCGTTCCGGCGTCCGTCTATCTAGAAATCAAAGCAATTCAAGAGAAGATCGCAAACGGAGAGATAGTTGTAGACTCGTATTTTGATTGAGTGTATATTCCGGAGCCCCTCTAGGGGCTCCGGTTTCGTATCGGGGGGTGTTACAGATTCTTACCTGCAAAAGCGTGTCCAAGACATACCCAAACGGCCTTGAAGCCCTTAAGGAAGTGAGCTTCGACGTCAGGAGAGGCGAGATCCACGCTATCGTCGGTGAAAACGGAGCGGGGAAGTCAACTCTCATGAATATCCTTTTCGGTATGATCAAGCCTTCTTCTGGGGAGATTACTTTCAAGGACAAACCATTCTCTCCAAAGCATCCTTCGGAGGCGATAGATCTGGGAATGGGGATGGTACATCAGCACTTCAAGTTGGTGCAGAGCATCACTGTAGCAGAAAACGTCGTACTCGGTATGGAGAATCGCTTCCAAAACAAGTTGAGGAAGATCGATATGGCCGAGGTTAACAGATCTGTCGCTTCGCTGATCGAAAAGTTGAAAATGTCTATCTCGCCTGAAGACAGAATAGAAGGATTGCCGATCAGCAAGAGACAGCAGGTCGAGATCTTAAAGGTACTGTACAGAGACACGGATTTTGTCATTCTGGACGAGCCTACAGCCGTTCTTGCCCCAAACGAGGTCGATGACTTCCTGGAATTCGTAATGGGAATTCGAGAGATGGGAAAAACGGTGGTCTTCATCTCCCACAGGCTGGGTGAAGTCTTTGCAATCGCAGACAGAATAACGATCCTTAGAAGGGGCAGAGTTGCGGGTACCTTTGAAAAGAAAGAAGTAGACAGAGAGAGCGTGGCAAACATGATGATAGGAAGTGCCATCGACCTCTCCGAACACCCGGAGGACTCCCTGAAGAGCGATGTCGTGCTTTCGGTTGAGGAGATCTGTGACGTGTCCGGAACGCTGAAGGATCTTAGCTTCGAACTCCACGAAGGAGAGATTCTTGGTTTTGCAGGTGTTGGAGGCAATGGTCAGGAAGAGCTCTTTGAAGCTCTCGCCGGGAATTTGAAGCTTTCATCTGGAGACATAAAGCTGAGAGGGTCCTCTTTGAAAGATCACGACACTTTCGGAAGGAGAATGGCCGGGCTTGCATATATCACCGACGACCGGATGAAGAAGGGACTCGCTCCCGACAGAAGCATAATAGATAACAGCATAGCCGGTCACCACAAGTTCGGAAAGTTTGGAAAAGTTGCGATCAACAATTCAAAGGCGAGAGCTTTCGCCGAATCTATCATTGCCGATTATGACGTTCGTACAAGCAAGAACGGTAAAACGACTGTTAGCGCCCTTTCGGGTGGGAACATGCAGAAGCTTCTGGTCGGCCGGGAGATTGCCTTTGAACCGAAAGTCTTGCTCGCTGCCCAGCCGACGACTGGGGTAGATGTCGCTGCGAGAAAGCTCATTCATGATTCTTTCAGGAAGCTTTCGAAGGCTGGATCGGGAATAGTCCTTATAAGCGGTGATCTAGAGGAAATAATGGATCTTGCGAACAGAATAATCGTGCTTTATCGCGGGAGGGCCGTTGCCGAGTTGTCGTACCCTCATTACGATTCGACTGAGATCAGTTATTACATGACGGGGATAAGGGGGTCGCAAGATGTTCACTGCTCGAACGCTCAGCCTTAAGAAGCTCTCGTTCTCACTTCTGCTTGTAGTATGCATATTGTCTGTCTGGGCGCTGATAATCTGGTTTGGCGGTGAATCGCCTTTCAAGGGATTCTACTACATCATAGATGGTTCGCTGGGTAACCACTATCAAATACTCTCCACGCTGAACAAGATGGTCCCGCTCATTCTTGCCGCTGCCGCTGTGGCTGTTCCCGCATGGACCGGCATGTGGAACATAGGCGGGGAGGGACAGCTCCTTCTTGGTGCCTTCGGCGCGGCGCTTGTGGGTTTCTCCGTCGATTTTGGGGTCGGTCTGGTGAACATCATTGTTGCCCTGATTGTCTCTGCCGCATTTGGAATGGCGTGGGCGGCATGGCCGGCAATATTCAAGATCAAGCTTAAGATGGACGAGGTTGTCACGACACTTATGGGGAACTATATAGCTGCTCAGATAATAGCGTATCTAATAAACAAACCGTTCAGAGATCCAAAGTCGCCTCTTGCCCAGACCCCTTATATCAAGTCGAGTTTTGTGATTCCGTACCTTTTTGAAGGTTCGCAGTTCTCAGCCACATTCTTCGTTGCTATCGTTATCGTCCTTGCTCTCTTCATTTTCAGGAAGAGGTTTCTTCTGGGATACGAGTTCGAGATAACCGGCAGCAACTCTGTGTTCGCCGAGCTCAGCGGAGTGAGGGTCAGCAAGACAAAGATGCTGTCCATGCTGATCGGGGGAGCTCTCGCAGGGCTTGCCGGAGGCCTCCTTGTCTTGGGGATGACTCAAAGGGTCATGCAGAGTTTTTCACCGGGATACGGTTTCACCGGTCTCCTTGTCTGTCTTCTCGCTTTCAATAATCCACTGCTAATCGTAGGAATAGCCTTTCTCTTCTCCGTCCTTCATACCGGCAGCGTCAATCTTCAGTTGTTCTCGTCGGTTCCGGCAGAGATTAGCGGCGTCCTGCAAGCCGTAATGGTGCTTTTTGTTGCAGCATTCAAGACATTCATCGTCGGACGGAGGGATGGTTAAGATGGACCTGGAACTAATCACAACACTATTCAGAACATCTATCCGAATGGCTACTCCCATACTGCTTGCATCTTTAGGAGGTGCTCTCACCTATCACGCGGGAATAATCAATGTGGCGATGGAAGGTCTGATGCTTATAAGCGCCTTCTTCTCCGTTGTCTTTTCGTATCTCACAGGCAGCGCACTGTATGGAATACTGGCAGGAATGCTGGCTTCAATCGTGATCTCTCTCCTTTATTCAGTGTTTGTGAGTTTTCTTAAGGCCAACAACTTCGCGATAGGCTTCGCGCTCAACATACTCGTGAGTTCGCTTACCCTGTTCTTGATGAGAGTCATGTTCCAGGGAAAGAATGCGTTCAACTCCCCGGATATTGCCTCGATAGTTGAACTCAAGCTGAAGTCAGGAAACTACTTTCTTGACAACTACGTCTTCAATTTCAGTATTCTCACTTATCTCTCTATTCTGATCGCCTTCCTGCTTGCATATGTTATCTATAGGACCTCCTTCGGACTCAGGCTAAGGGTCTGTGGAGAGATGCCCGAGGCGCTCAAGGCGGCGGGTATAAAGGTTGGATTCGTTCAGCTTTGGTCAAGCATCCTTTGCGGAGCGCTTTGTGGCTTGGCCGGGGCGCAACTCTCGCTCTACAACGTGAGGATGTTTTCCCGCGACATGACGGGAGGAAGAGGGTTCGTAGCCCTCGCTGCGATATTGATCTCCGGGGGGAAACCAAAGAGAATTCTCTTGATTTCGCTCCTCTTTGGAGTCTTCGATGCACTATCTGTCAAACTACAAAGCGAGAAGATCGCGCCTCAGTTTGCTTTAATGCTCCCTTACATAATGAGCGTCGTCGTGCTCCTGTTGTTTCATCTGAAAACCAGAAAGAGACTGAAGAACGCCTGAAGCAGAATGATTACTTCAAGTAGTCAACTTTTGAATCAAGATACACAGATTATCCGGACCGTGGAAAAGACTGAGCTCTTTTGTGATGAAGAGCAATTCAGAAAACCGTCTATAATCCTTATGAAATAAGCATTTAGGACAACCTTGTGGCGACATTGTGGCTTTCATTTTCTTTTTTAGCAGTTTGGGCTATTTTCAGAACTTCAACTGATAAACGATAAAGCAATTACGTGTGCACAATCCAAAGCTATAGCTTGACCTTAATGTCGCAGCGAGTCTTGATACTTTTTCAATAGAGATTCCCTGTGGTCTGATGAAGGTTAACGAGTTGTTAAAAATGGAGTCTGTCCTGAAAGAGTGTAAACTTAGTTAGATCCTTTGTTTTTTTCATGGTCAGTGATTCGCATTGATCTTATTATGATCGTTAGTGGCTGGTCTTACACGGTAACTGGTACTTTTTGTTCGTTATCATTACCCCTTTCCCTCAATAAAAGACTGCAAAGGTTCAGATTTTCTCTCTTTATGTAACTAATCACATTATCTAGTTAGAACAAGCAAATTTTCATTTTGTTTAGAATGTAACAAGTGGTATATTAATCGTATGAGTGCATTGCACTTCTTCCCGTTTTTTTACTTAGTTCTCACTTGTCTTGTATAGGTGCAAAGCCTCACTTATGGAGGTGGGGTAATGAAGAACAGAGTTTTCACGCTTTGTTTGCTGGTGCTTATAGCAGCTGTGGTGCTATTTATAACTGGATGTCCACCCGTTCCAAATACGCTTCCAACAATCACCAAAGCAAGCGGTCCTTCCGGAACAATATCCCAGAGCAGCAGTACATTCAGCTGGAATGGAAGTGACCCTGACGGAACAATAACTAAGTACGAATATAGAAAAGATGGAGGTAGCTGGGTAAGCAATGGGACGAGCACAAGCTATACATGGAGTGGATGGGCTCAGGACAACGAAGGCGCTTACTCGAGTACAGTAATTTGGACCTTCACGTATTCTCCTGATTCATTCTTCCCCTATGCCATAACAGTTAACTACTATTGGGAAACGGATGACTTAGAAGCAGCTGTTAAATCGGAGTTTGGTCCGAATGCTACACTTGCTGACTGGGATGAGATAAAAGCAGCTTATTCTGGAAGAATAATTGAGTTTATTGATGCAATAGGATTGAGTTTAGGAGACGAAAACATCCTGATTCAATGTGGTGGAGAGGAATTTGTTCAGGCAGATAACAAACACTATTTTATGACAAGGTTCGACGGTGATGTACCCGGTTGGTATGAGTTTTATGATCAGATAGACGATTACACGCTTGTACTTGGTTCTTCCTATGGGGTAAAAGACAGAGTTCTAGCAAAGCTTTCCGATAACATTCCACCGATTCTAACCAAAGTGGATGGACCCGGCGAGCAGACAAAGGAAAGTAGCAGTACGTTTGACTGGGCAGGTGTCGATTCGGACGGATCTGTTGTCGAGTATGAGTACAGAGAGGATGGCGCTAGCTGGGTAAGCAATGGGACGAGCACAAGCTATACATGGAGTGGTTATTCTGAAGGCTCCCATACATTTGAAGTTAGGGCTCAAGATAATGAAGGCGCTTACTCAAACTCAGTGATCTGGAATTTTATTTACAATGTCATTAACCAGCCCCCCACGGTTACAAAAGTTAGCGGGCCATCCGGAACAATATCCCAAAGAAGCAGCAAATTCAGCTGGAATGGAAATGATCCTGAAGGCACTATTTTAGAGTACAAGTACCGAAAGGATGAAGGCAGCTGGTATTCTACGACGGATACCTCATACACTTGGAGCGGGTATTCAGAAGGTCCTCACACATTTGAAGTTAGAGCGCAGGATGATGAAGGAACTTACTCGGGTGTGGTAGGTTGGACCTTCTCTTACACAGAAAGTGAGTTATCATTTGAGGAGCTGAGGGCATGTTCCTATTATAATGGTGGTTTGCTCGCTTCTGACGGCCCTGAAAACCAATTTCGAGATGGACTTCTCATTAGAACCATGACTTCCAGTGGTAAATATGGTTACATGAAAGTCCAGAACTATGAAAATAATCTGCTTTTTGACTATCTTCTTTTCGAAAACGCCATAAACGTTACGTTTACTTCAAACATCTTACTCTCTCCAGGAAGTCAATATGATCTGGACAAAGATGGTTCTGCAGACATTGAGTTTTATGAATTGGCTTACCAGGAGTCATTTTTCCTGACAAGACCATTTGATCCTCAGGCAGATATCCCAAGATACCTAGAGTTTATATATGATGATAGTCAGGATTATGGCTGCATGTTTTTTGCTGAAACAGTTTCAGAATCCGGGATAATCTTCTATGAGCCAGAAGAAGGAAAATTAGTTGGTTCCAGTGAAGCATATGAAATATCAAGTTTAGTTGAACCTTCGGAAGGTCAAATTGCTTATGTCTTGTCAGAAGATTTTCCATCATACAGCCAAGGCGATGTGATAGTAGATACACAGAATCAGATGATAAGAAAACTCATCTCGGAACCTCAAATTGTTGGAAAAGATGTCTTGCTTCATACCGAAGAAGGAGCGCTGACAGATATCTTCGATTCTCTCGATTTCAGCTGCGAGAATGAGGTTACTTCCTTTGAACTGGAAGGTTTTTATCCGACGGCATTATCAAATATGATTGAAATGGAATTTGAGGTGTCTAAAGGTTTTCTCGAATCAAAGCTTCCTTCAGGTGTTTCACTGGAAGGTTTCATAAAAGGAAAGCTTTCGATTGGAGGCGGCTTTATATTTGAATTAAAGATAAGAAAAAGCGAAGTTCTATTCAGAAGCTACTTCAATGGAAACTGGAAGATAGAACTGGAAAGTGGTCTTGAGCTGGAGGGAAAGATTCCGTTAATGAATGATGAAGTTTCATTGTCAGAAATAACTGGAGTGCCTGTCAGGTTTTCTTCTACAATGTGGATGCCGATTGGTCTTATCGCAATTCCGATAGAAATTGCACTGGAACCACGTTTTATGCATGAGTGGGATCTATCCGGTGCGGTTGGAATCAAGGGAAAACTGGAAAGAGAGTGGGAAGCAAAGTTCGGTTTCCAAATCGATAATCTGAATGGGTTTCAGTGGATAATGGAAGGAAAAGAAAAGAAGGAGACATACTGGACACCATATATTAAGGGAGAACTTGAACACAGATCTGGACTGATCTTCGAGTTAAGCTTCAATGTTCTTTATTTGGCTGGACCCACAATCAAGCTAAGGAATTATATTTACCATACTATTGAAGGAAGCGTAGAACTTGGAGATGATTTTGACTGGGAAACGCGTGATGTAGCACTGGAATATGAAACAGGATTCAAATCTGATCTTGTTTTTGGAATGTCAACATCGAGCTGGTTAGAGCGTATAGGTTTAGAAGTATCGGTGGATGCTCCACCTCTACCTATTGTTGAAGTACCGTTTCTTGAAATGTCAATAAACTGGCCGGCAAAACCGACCAATTTGGAATATGTACAAGTTGACCTGGATAAAGCCAAATTGAGCTGGAAAGACAATTCACATTGTGAATCTGGATACGAACTTGAGAAAAGTGTTCAAGGAGGGCTGTTTACTTGCATTGATAATGACATCGCGGGACCCACAATCTCGGGGAGCATGACACATTACACCGATTCAGGGCTAAATTTGAATACGGACTATCAGTATAGAATTAAGGCCTTTTCAGAAGCAACGATAGAGTTTTCTATATTCAAAATCTCGCCTCTCCGTACATATTCTGAATATGTGGGACCATTGAATGTTACATTGACAGAAGATCCCAATAGGCCGCCTTCATTAACGATCATTAGTGGTCCTTCCGGAACAATATCCCAGAACAGCAGTACATTCAGCTGGAATGGCAGTGATCCGGATGGAACCATTACTAAGTACGAATACAGAAAAGACGGAGGTAACTGGGTAAGCAATGGGACGAGCACAAGCTATACATGGAGTGAATACACTGAAGATTCCCACATATTCGAAGTGAGGGCTCAGGACAACGAAGGTGCTTACTCGAGTACGATAAGCTGGGCTTTCACATATGACAGACCTAACCAAGCTCCAACAATCAC
>NZ_JFHL01000015.1 GCF_003664995.1 Mesotoga sp. BH458_6_3_2_1
TTGCGGTGGGGAGTGTGCTCTTTGAACAACGTTTAGAATAGATTGGCCTGTTCGAAATTGAACGATATGTTCACTACTTCACGTTATTTAATCTGTGATCCATATTTATGCTCCTACCAGAGACCAAGAACTAACATCGAGCAACCACTCACATCGGACTATTTCAGAGCATCGGTTTTTTTCGCATACAAAGACCAACACCCTCCGCCACTACGTGGCCCTCCTCCCTCAAGGGAGGACTTAAGATCAGGATCATCAGGAGCCAAATACAAATTTGCGCAAGAAACAGCTAATTGAAGGTATTTGACTCCCTGACTTATAGGTAATGAAGAGCTCTCAAGAGGAAAATTAGGAGCGAAGATCAGAATACGAGAAAGATCGTTCTCGAGAGTTCGCTGCGCTCACGAGAAGCCTAAGATTCTGGGCAGGATCATCTAAGATGACGACCTCAATAGCACTGTGGGTTGCGATTGTTCAACCACTTGTATTCATGAGACCTCAGGTTCGAAACGCGAGACCCGTTTTGCTAGGCTCTTTTACTTGTAACTTGCATCTTGGGACTGATCCTTTGCTCTTCCGACCCCCAACCCCCAACCACGCTCTATTCACTGAACGGTGAACCATTCAACGCAGAACCATTTTCTCCTGTTCTATGTCTTTCCGAACGAAATCGAATTCGCTTTATCTAATATAATAGTGGAGAGACTTGAAGCTTTGGAGGTACCCTGTGCGGAGATTATTTCTAGTCGTTATATTGCTTATCTTGTTGTCTACTAGTTTCGCCGAGGCTCTTAAAAAAAGAGGGACAGAAGAAGAATTCTCCTATTCGGAGCTAGCTGGAGGGTCGGTCGTACTCCCGGTCGATACTACCTTCATGTTCATTCCAGGCTTTGAGCTTTCAGAGGGTGATTTCTGGGTTACTTTTGCGATTCAGGACCCTCTTTTCAGATGGGCAAGCGGTGACGAATTGAGTCCTTGCCTGGTGGAAAAGTACGAGCTTTTGAATTCGAACAAGTCACTTATCATAAAGCTCAGAGAGGATATTTTCTGGTATGACGGAACTCCTATCACTAGCGCGGATATGGAGTACTCGATAAAAGCCTGGAAGAGCAGCGAAAGCTCTCCGCTCTATGAGGCTCTCAACGATCCACGATTTGGCTGGTTTTCCATCGCCGACAGCAAAACTGTAGTTTTCTATTTCAATGAATCATATCCCGAATTCCTGAACTCTTTGAGAACGGGCATACTCGCTAAACATGTTTACTCGGACAGACTTGGAATCGAACCGGAGAGTATGGAAGAGAACGTGGAAATGGATAAACCTCCTATCGAAGCTACTTCAGGGCCCTTCGTACTTGATCCGGCAAGTGTAAAAGGCAACATTATTCTGAAAAGAAATCCGAACTGGCATGGAGGATCTGGAGACGTTCTCTTTCCGCTAGTATTTGAGAGTTGGCCTGAAAAGAGTCTTCTAGATGAAGTAAGGCTCGTGGAAGTGGCAGAGCCTCTTGACAGAATTGAAATGTTCGATGCGGGCGAGCTGCATCTTCTCTTCAGTGAGCCGGATCATAACGAGTCTCTTCTTAATGAATCGGCTTCCGGAAAGTTCAAATCGGGAAGTTTCCCGGATGGCAGTTATCATGTTGTTCTCGTGAATCACAGGAACGCACTCCTGGCAGAAAGGGGAGTGAGACAGGCGCTCAAGATGTCTCTTGACTACGAATCTCTTCTTGAAGCCCTCCCCAATTCTATCGGAACTTTCATTCCTGTAGATCCCAGAACAGCTATCTTTAAGACCCTGCAAGCTCAGATAGTGGATCTTCCCTACGATCCGGAGAAGGCAAAGACCTTCCTTTCAAATGCAGGTTATCCCGATAGTGTAACTCTGTCGATCAAGGTCTATCATGGAGTTGAGAATATATTGCTGGAGGAGCTCCAGAAGAGCTGGGACAAGATAGGTGTGAAACTCGAAGTGCAAAGGCTTGATTGGGGAAGTCTTCTCCGTGACATAGATGAAGGCGATTATGAGCTGGCCTATCTTCGAGTCCAGGCCTTCGACTATCCCGAGATAGCCCCATGGACCAGCGAGTATGAGAATGATTTGAAATCAGGCTGGGAAGTAGGTTATGTGAATCAGCAGATTTTCAGAATTATGAGAAGGGCCGCCATTGAACCCGACTGGCCAAAACGTACTCCCTATTATCTTGGGTCATACAGGATATGGACGAATGATGTACCGGTTCTTGTTCTTGCCTACAATCTCTCTTACGCTTTCTGGAATAGCCAGCTCAGCGGGCCGGTCCCGGGCAGAGGGGAGCTTTACGAGAATCTTGCTGAATGGTATTTGCAGAAATGAAAGGACAACATAAAGGGGGTATTAGAAATGCTCTATCTTGAAAGGGAAGTTTTTAGGAGAGCACAGTATACGATCCTTGAGAACGGGAGAGAGCTGGAAAAGAGATTATTTGCCTACCACTTCATGGATGGTCCGGCAAACAACGTTGTTGAGGAGATAGCCGGTTATCAGAATGTCGATGGCGGGTTTGGAAACGCTATAGAACCGGACTTCAGATTGCCAGAGTCTTCTCCAATGGCAACGTCCATAGCGCTTCAACACCTTGTTCACTTCGATGACTTACCACTTGCAAAGGGAGTAATCTCGAAAGCGATTTCTTATCTGGACAATACATATGTATCGGGGAGAAAGGGATGGTTTGCCGTTCCAAGAACAGTCAATGACTATCCCCATGCTCCTTGGTGGGAATGCGATGAAGAAAAGAAAATGTGCGCGATCGATGCAAACTGGGGGAACCCTACAGCCGAGATCACAGGATATTTAAGCAAATACAGAGAGTTCACCAATCTAGATGTAGACGAGCTTCTTTCTCAAGCAGCCGGGTATCTGGAAAGCAAGAATACGTTTACTTCTTTTCACGAGATATTCTGCTTTGTTAGGCTTTACAGATTACTTGACGAAGAGACGGCCGCAAGTTTAAGACCAAAGCTCTCTGAAGCAGTATGCAATTTGATCAGCAAGGATGAGGAGGAATGGCGAACGGAGTATGTAGCCAAACCGCTGGATTTCGTTACTTCTCCCGAAGAGTTCTTCTGCGTCGATAGAGAGTTGATTGAAAAGAATATCGAATACTATATTAGCGAGCTTCAAACACACGGGAAGATCAAGCCTACCTGGTCAAAAAGCTTTTACGATGGCGAAATGAGCAGGGCCTGGGATGAGTGGGTTGCTATAATAACCTTGAGAGTTCTTTTGATCCTCAAATCATTTGGAAGAATAATACTCTAATAGAATTCGAATGGAGGGATAGAAGTGAAGAATATTATCCTGCAGGAAAGGATAATGGCTGTCATTAGAAGCGACAGTGTAGAGAGATGCGTCGAGATTGGAAGAAGCTGTTTCAGGGGAGGCGTGAAGATCTTAGAAATAACCTTCACGGTTCCCGATGCCCCCAAGGCGATTTCAATTCTCTCAAAAGAAATAGAGGGTGCCTACGTTGGAGCTGGAACGGTTATCACTGACGACCAGTTCAGCAAGGCCGTTAAAAGCGGCGCAAAGTACGTCGTTAGTCCGCATCTTTCCGAAGAGCTTGCAATTCAGTCCAGAGCGCTTGAGACGCTCTATCTACCTGGAATCATGACGCCGACGGAGTATGTAAAGGCAACTGCGCTGGGCAGCTCGATGGTCAAAGTCTTCCCTGGCGATGTCCTTTCGCCATCCTTTGTGAAATCACTTAGGGGTCCCTTCCCTGAGGCGCTGTGTGTGGTGTCGGGAGGAGTCAATCTCGACAACATAGACACATGGTTCAAGGCAGGCACCGCCGCCGTTGGTATAGGATCCGATCTGACTAAAGGGAGCCCGGAAGAAATAGAGGAGAAGGCAAGACAGTACGTCGCCAAAGTCAAGAATTTCTTTGGATAAGTGTTACTTTTCCGGAGTGTATTCCTGAAAGTTGAATGAGCGTTGAATGAGATCGTGGGCCTGCGATAGGTCGCTTAGTTCTCCAAGGCCAAGCATCTGCACTATGATGTTACCTGTGGCAGTCCCTTCCGCAGGTCCTGCGACTACTGGAAGCCCTGTGTAGTCTGACACTAACTGGCAGAGAAGTCTGTTGCGAATGCCGCCGCCTACCATTCTGATGTTCCTTATTGACCGGCCGGTTATTGACTGCAGTTGTCTTCTTGTCTGCTCCGTCTGGTAAGCGATTCCTTCGATCGCGGCTCTCACGATCTCTCCCCTGTTTTGCAAAGAGATCCCGAGACTCTCGGTTTCGGAGAGTATAGCCTTCTCCATGTTTCTCGGTTTTCTGAAGGCTTCGGACTCCACATCTATTTTTCTCTCATAGCTTCTGGCGGTCAGCGCCATCTCGGTCAACGCATAGTGATCGAGATTCGGATTCGATTTCTTCCACTCCCTGAGGAGTTCCTGAACCAACCATAGGCCGGTTAGATTCTTGAGCAGGCGGTACTTCCTTCCGTAGCAACCCTCGTTGGCAAGGTTGTTTTCGATAACATCGTCATTCCTGGAAGGCTTGTCGATCAACACCCCTTCCAGGCACCAGGTTCCGGCGCTGACGAACATCGAATCATCTGAAAGATCCATGGACGAAACGGCCGATGCCGTGTCGTGGCTCGCTGGGAGAATTACCTTCATTCCCCTTATGCCGAGCTCTTTCGAGATTGAGGGGAGCAGTTCTCCGGCGATTTCCCCGGGATCTACAATGGGAGTCATTATCTCGGGTAGATCGAAAAATCTTATCAGCTCTTTGCTCCAGTCATTCCGATCGGGGTCGAAGAGTTGTGTGGTAGTGGCGAAAGTGAACTCTGTCAGCTTCTCCCCTGTAAGGAAGTAGGTCAGGAGTGAAGGCATCGGGAGAAGGAATTCTGCCTTCTTAAGGTGACGGCTGTTCTTACGCTTGAGGGATATGAGCTGATAGAGAGTGTTGAAAGGCTGAAACTGGGTTGGAGATCTGTCGAAGATCCATCGCTTGCCTGCCTTCTTTATTGCGTAATCCATGGAATCGTCTTTGAACATATCTCTGTAATGTCTGGGATCACCCTGAATCGAACCGGAGCTGTCGATGAGACCGAAATCCACTCCCCATGTGTCGATTCCTACGCTGCGGATCTCAATTCCAAGAGTAGAAGCCGCCTTAATGCTTTCCACGACATTCCTGTAAAGCGAAATTAGGTTCCAGTGAGTCGAACCTGCGACATGGATAGGCTCGTTTGAAAAGCGATGTACTTCTTCCAGAACCAGCCTGTTTCGACCGTACTTTCCGACGAAGGCCTTGCCGCTGGAGGCACCGATGTCTATGGCGAGGAATCCGATCAACGGTCCATACCCCGTTCTTTAAGGAACTGGTTCACTTCGCTTTCGGCTGGCATAGAGCTTGCTCCGCCATATCTTGTCGCGACGATCGCCGCCTCTGCGTTTGCGAAAGTGAGAATGCTTCCCAGATCTTCTTCGGTAAGACCACACAGTTCTTCATCGCCCATATTGTAGAGCTTAGAGATTACTGCGGCCATGAAAGAGTCTCCGCAGCCGGTTGTCTCGGCCACTTTCACCTTGAACCCCTCTCTCCTAACAGAAGTCCTTCCGCGATAAACAGTGGATCCTCTGCTGCCGAGGGTGAGAAAGACGAGCGTGTCTGGTCTGACTTCGAGCCGAGACAGGGCCTCATCGAGATTGTCGCTGTCACATATGTATAGCAGATCGTCGTCGCTGAGCTTGAGAATGTCGACTCTGGAGATGATTTCTCTGACTATGGCCCTGAATGAATCGTGATCTTCTATTGCGCTTCTTCGAATGTTGGGGTCGAATGAAGTCTTGACTCCTCTTGAACTGAACCTTTCGAACAGCTCCAGATAAGTGGATGCCGACGGTTCTTCTAGGAGTACTATCGCGCCAAAATGAAATAGGGAAAAGTTCATGGGGTCGATCTCTTCGATTTCTTCTGATTTGAGCAATAGATGTGCTGCATGATCCCAGTAGAATCTAAATTCCGGCTTTCCCTCGCCGTCCAGAGCGGCAAAGGCTATAGGTGTCTTCGTTCCATGTTCTCTAATCACGTAGCTAGTAGATATTCCAAGAGACTTCAGATATTCGAGAAGTGCGCTACCAAATTCGTCCATGCCAATTTTGGCGAGAAATTCCATAGGAACTCCCAGTCTGTGAAGACCGACAGATATGTTGAAAGGTGCACCACCCGGTTTCTTTTCAAACAGGGTGGTGCCCTCCAGGCCTTTCATAGGTTCTCTAGAGATAAAATCGAAGAGGATCTCTCCAGAGCATAAAACCGGTTTGGACCGATCTCTCATAACTTGAAGTCAGCCTCGAATCTTTTCAGATCATCCGCCGGAAAACTACCCTGAACGTATTCAGCTGCGATCTCGATCGGCAACGTGAGATCATGGACACCCAGTGAGATAAGTTTGTTTGCGCTCTCGATGTCCTTGATACTTGCCGCAATGATTCTAGGGGCGTTTGAGTGCCAGTCGCCAATGTCTAGCATCTCTGTGATTCTCAAGTCAGCATCTATTCCCGCCTTAATCATTCTGTCGAAGTAAACGGCCACATACTCAACTTCCATGCTGACCGCGGCGTAGTACTGCTGTAAAGTGTAAACGGCCGTAGCACATACTCCAACTCCAATATCGTTCAGCTGAGGGACGATGGTAGAAGCCTTCTGTGGATCCCAGGGCAGTTTGATCGTGAAGAATTCGGGATCGAAATCGCTCTTCTTTATGAATTCCTTCACCTTCTGAATCCAGTCGGTCGAAGAGAGGCTGCCCTGAACGAAGTGTCTCTCGCCCGGGACCTTTGAGAGGAATTTCATTGCATCCATAAGACCCCATCCCGGCCTATCTCTTTTCAGTATTGTAGGGTTAGTTGTGATTCCGGCAAAGACAGGCTGTTCAACAAGTTCAACGCTCTTTTCACAAACACCGTCAATGTATAACATTATCAGGCTCCTTTCTTAAGAAACTATATGTCTTGAAATGCAGTTTACTCTGCAAGAATCTGGTAATCAATACCCTTTATATCACAGAACTGTACCAGTTCCTCCACGAAATCGCCGTAAACACCGTGAGTGTGGTTGCACGGGTAGTATCTCAGGAAGGTTTCCATGTCCGTATCCAGCTTCACATAGGCATGCGGCCATTCGATCTGAACCTTCTCCGACAGCTTCTTTTCTTCGGCTTCGGAGAGCTTGACGAACTCTCCCGGTACTATTGTCATGATGTACTCGCCGTTCTGTCTTGCAAGCCTTGCCAAGGTAACTCGCCCGGGCGCCGCAAAGTGCTTTACGGCGGCTCCTCCGGCCGGGAAGTAGAAGTCCTCGGGATACAATTCAACGTGTTTGAGATTGTCTTCGGGATTCATAGATTTTCCGGCAAAGTAGGTCGCATGAGTGCCCGAGTTACAGAGATCGAGAAGGTCTTCTTCCTCGAAGTAGTGTCTCACGTCTGCAAATAGAACTGGAGACTGAGCAATATGCTTGAAGATCTCCATGGTCAGAGCTCCATCCATGTCCGTTTCGGTAGCCGCAACGATTGTTTCCTTTGAACCGTGCCAATCGTATGGATCATTGAGGAAGGCCTCTACTATGTCCATTGTTGCGTAGTTATTTGTCATCTCGGGCTGACCTTTGAATCCAACAAAATCCAGTTCGTACTCTTTTATGATACTGAGTGCAGCCTCGTAAAGAGCGATCTGCTTCTCCAGTTTTTCAGGTGTAAGCTGCTTGCCGTCATACTTGACAGTTGCAAGTTTTTCAAGCCACTCTCTAGCTTCTTTTGTGACGTTTTTTGGTACTTTCTCGGCCCTGACTACCAGTTCATACTGATCGATCTGTTCCACATCGACACCGAACTCCTTCAGCCATTGATCACCGTTGGCCGAAGCCGTGTACATTCCCATTGGACGGCCGCCGAACATCCCGTATCTTTCACCCTTCAACCTTGCCGCCGCCGACGCAGCTCTCACGAAGTGCATTACCCTTTCAATCACGTCTGAATCTTCGGGATTGCCCCATACTCTTTCAGGCATTATTCCGACCTGTTCGAGGGCACCTGCGGCCGCTAGCTGGCCTACCATACCCGGGTAAGAGGGATTGATCTGTCCATAGGTTAGGAAAGGACCGGGGGCGTACAATGACGCGATTACTGAAAGATTAGGCCAGCACCAGATAGCGTAGTTGAATATCGTGGCCTCAACCTCGGCTTTCATCATTTCCTTGCCGGCCTTCTTGGCGAGCGAAGGCTTCCAGACTATATCGGAGGCTGTGACGACTTCCACTTCGCCCGTTGCTTCAAGGGCCTTCACCAGCCTGTCTTGAAACCCCTTATTCATTTCGATCAGATCGTTGTGAACGAAATCTCGCCCGTCGGAAAAAGTGATCACTCCAACCTTTCTCTTTTTCATTGAGCATTCCTCCTCTTTTCAATGTTTTCTTCGAGCTTATCTATGTGAGCTTTGACACAGATTTTCTTTGAAGCAGTTCCGCCTTCAGCACAACTTTCGATTTCTCACCTCTTGTTCCGTCTATTTCGCTCAGCATAATCGTCGCGGCAATCCTGCCGATGTCCTTCACAGGCTGTCTAATCGTAGTCAAGGGCGGCTCGATCAGTTCATTCATGGAATGGTCATCGAAGCCTACAATCGACAGATCACCGGGGAGTTTCAGGCCCATCCGCCTTACGGTTGCAACTATGACCTCATTGAGAAACTGGTTTGTGGATATAATCGCATCCGGTCTCCTGCCAGATTTCAGAACAGACTCCAGTGACAGCGAAGCCCTTTCCTCGTCCACTGCATTCTCGATAATCCAGTCTGCGTTTATCTCAATGGCCAGCATCTTGCAAGCCTCCAAAAAGCCCATACGTCTCTCTTCTATTGTATAGATTCCCTTTTTGTGAAGGACTATTCCGAGTTTCCTGTGACCGTTTTCCTTTAAGTGCAACACTCCCTGGAGAATTGCCTGTCGGTTATCGAGGGTAACCGAACTGATCCTATCCAGTCCTCCGAGAATCCTATCGTAGAAGACGACGGGGATGTTTCTCCTGACTGCCTCTCTGTAGAGTCGTGAGTTGTCTCTTCCGTCCTCTCCCCCACAGGGCGAGGAAAGTATCCCCTCGACGCCGTGTTCGAGGAGCCATTTGATGTAGACTCTCTCTTTCTCGAAATCTTCTCCGATGTCGCAGACTATGAATTTGTAGCCTCTAGGAAAGAGGACGGTCTCGATTCCGCTCATGAAATCCAGGAAGAATGGATTCCTGATATCCGACACGATGAGCCCCACGGTCTGGGTCTTTCTTGTCTTAAGGGATTTTGCGGAAGAATTGGGAATGTAGTTCAGTCTTTCGGCCGCGTCAACTATCTCTTTCCTCAGGGAAGGACTCACTCCCGGCTCATCGGAAAGCGCTCGCGATACGGACGACGGTGATATGTTCAATTCCTTTGCTATGTCTTTTATCGTTGTCTTCTTCATCACTGGGGGTCGCAACCTTTCGCAAACGTTTGCGTTCATTTTCATTATACTATGGGTCGCCCTTGATTGAAAAGCAAAGTGATAGCAGAGAGTCTTAGAGAGAGCTCAAGTAGAAGAAGTCAGTCTTTGTGTGTTCTTCTTGACAGGGAGAGTATTCCAAGTATGTTTGGATTGGGTTCTATAGAGGAAAGCTCAATCTTTACTTTCTTTCCTGGAACTCTGTAGTAGTTCTCTTCAATGGTCTTGAGTATTCTGTCGAAATAGTACCGGTTCTTCCCGAGACTTCCTCCGATTACCAGTACCCCAGGATCGAGAGAGTCTATGAGATTGCAGAGAAAGCGTCCAAGCGTTTCAGAGGCTTCGGTTATCATTTCTTTGAAGACCGGCTCGTTCAACTGTGCTCGATCTATTATCTCTTTTGTGCCGATCTTTATTCCAAGCGAATCATGTGCTCTAATTTCAAGGCCCCTGCCGCCTGAAATTGCTTGCAGGCAACCGCGACGACCACAAGTGCAAAGTGGGCCATCCGCTTTCACTATTGTGTGGCCAATTTCGCCCGCTGCGTTGTTTGCTCCCCGTAGGATTTTCCCCCGGACGACCATTCCCATACCTATTCCCGTACTGACGGTGACGTAGATGAGCGACTCAATTTCCTTCCTGAATTCCCATTCACCGAAAGCGGACGCATTGCAGTCGTTTTCGATTACGCCTTCTGTACCGAGAAAGGAGGAGGCTCTTCTGAAGAGCTCCACGTCTTTCCACCCGAGGTTCGGTGACCAGACCAAATTGCCCTTTTCGGGACTGACGGCACCTGCCGTGCAAAGCCCCCAGCGGTTGATATTCCTACTTCCTTTCATGCGAAGACAGATGTTACTAAGTCGCTCGAAGAAACTATCAATTCCTTCAGCCGGCTTGGTGGGAAATTCCTCCAATGAATAAGGCTCCACTTCTTTCTCATTGAAAGCCGATACGAGAGTTTTGGTACCTCCAACGTCGATCGCTATGTCAACTGCCGGCATTTACGGCTCTCCGAATTTTCAGTATCCTTTCAAGTACCTCCCCTTCTCTTCCCTCATCAAAAAGGTTTCTGCTTGCTATGTAGGAACCGATTCCGAGCGCAACAGCTCCTGCTCGCATGTATTCTGTAGCGTTTTCGGACGTTACCCCGCCGAAAGGCATGAATTTGACTGTGGGAAAGGGACCCCTGAATGCTTTGAGCAAATGCAGTCCTTCCGCACCGCCGGGGAAGAGTTTCAGAAAGCTGAATCCGTTGTTCAGCGCCGTCTGTATATCTGTAGAAGTGTAGACACCGGGTATATAGCTTATTCCATCCCTTACCGACAACTTTGCAATTTCCCCGCTAAATCCCGGGCTGAGAACGAAATCGGCATTCGAGCGAAGCGCTCTCGAATAAGCCGCATCATCGTATACTGTACCGGCCCCGATCACGAGCTTTCCGTAGAATTCCTTCTTGAGTTCGTGCAGTATCTCTGAAGAAGATTCGTCGGAGAAACTGACTTCCAGAATCGTCAAGTCGTTTTCCAGAAGCATTTCACATAACTTCCTCGACTGATCAAGCGTTAGACCCCTTATTACTGTCAAGACCTTTTCATTCATTAGTTTTTGAAACACGGTAAAATACCCCTCCTTCTCTTACGGGCAGAAGATGATCTCTGCATTTAGTATATCAGGTGGTATAACCTCATTTCCTGTGGCCGATAACGGAGTCATTTATTTGAGTATCTAGTTCTCTGCGACCTATCTCCCCCATTATTGTAATCATGTACTGTTGAAAGCATTTCCCGATCTCTCATGACTATTTAACAGAGACGCCCGCGTACAATGTCGAAGCGGTTCCATCGTTCTCAACTGTGCTAGAGAACTCTAATTCTATGAGGGAAACACCTCTTCTTAGAGCTTCGAAATCGAATAACCGCTTTCCGGGTTCGGCGGTTGCCATTGGAAAGTTCGAGATGTCAACGGGAGAGGATTGGCTCTTCGAAGGGTCGGTGTACCTATCATCCATGAGTCTCAGAATTTCAGTGTCGCTCCGCACGCTCCATGAAAATCCGGCCGATGAGTCTTGCTCAGTAGTAACTGAGAATAGATCACCCGGACTTGCGGAACCTGAAGAACTGCCAAGGACCGTTACATAATCAGGAATACACTCACTTAGAGTTCTGTCATCCACTTCTACATTGAATACCCTTATGTCAACAGCTTTTTCTTCGCCTTCCCATTCTCTGTAGAGCTTGAAAATGATTGCGAAGCTTCCCAAGGATTCGGGACTGAATAACCAGGTCACTGTCGAACCGCCACCTTGGACGGCGTTTTCAGATCGGTCAACGGAGATTTCCTTCGAAAATAGTGAAAAAGCGTTAGCTTCTGATGAATAGTAGTGCCATGTATAGCCTGTCGAAGCGTTCTCCTCAAGTTGGACCTTCAACCGTTGCTCGTAGCTGACCCTGTTTATTATTATCGTGATCTCCGATTCTTCTGAATCTCCTATGCCGGCAAGAAGAGTTCCATAGAAAGCCACAAATACAATCGTAATTATAAAAGAGACTCTGTGATAGTTTTTGAAAGCCATAAGTACCTCCTATTCTGCTTCTGTTAGAAAACCAATCATGTAAGGATTAGACGATCTCCAGAAAGAAAAGATCAAACGAAAAAGAGGATCCAAAGAAGAAATCGTTGTCTTCGGCTAGGTTTTTCTCGCATTTTATGGTTAAAGGTAATAGGAAGGGCCGAAATTCAATCGCGACTGCTAGTATAAGAGAAGGTCCGATCACGTCTCGCGGCTTTTTCGTCTTTCCATCTGACAATGTGGATTTTTACGACACAACTAATCAATCATTTGTGTTAATATTTCTTCATGATACAAAAAAGGAGGGAAAGTAAATGGAATCCGTTTATAAAAAGCTTCGTATATACAACTTGATAATGGGGCTTCTGCACCTTGTTCAGGGAATCATAATGCTTATAGTAAGCAACGATTCTTCTTTGACGATTACGAGAAACTACCTGGAGTTCAATCAGGAGATAATGCGGCTGGTTCCCGCAACCGAGAACTTCATGGATCTGAAGATGGGACCTTTCATCGCGAGTTTCCTCTTCATGTCCGCCATAGCGCATTTCATAGTCTCAACCTTTGGCTTTGGGTGGTACGCAAGAAATCTTCAGAGAGGGATTAATTACGCCAGATGGTACGAGTATTCCATCAGCTCTTCGGTGATGATTGTTGCCATTGCAATGTTCTCGGGTATGCTTGACATAGTGAGCCTTATGCTGCTCTTCACTGTCAACGCTCTAATGAATCTCTTTGGACTTATGATGGAACTTCACAATCAGACAACCGAAAGAACAAACTGGACGGCCTTTATCTTCGGCTGTATAGCCGGGGCGGTCACATGGATAGCTGTCTTCATATATTTGTTCACATCTCTTGGAAAGGCTAATATTGAGTTCCCGTCTTTTGTTTATGCAGTTCTCATCACTTTCCTCGTCTTCTTCAACAGCTTTGCGATAAACATGTTCCTTCAGTACAAGAAGATCGGACCCTGGAAGAACTACCTCTTCGGCGAAAGTATGTATGTTCTTCTCAGCCTTGTTGCCAAGAGTGTCCTTGCGTGGCAGGTTTTCGCCGGAACACTCAGGCCAGTTTGATAAAAGTTTCTAAGGAGAATTTGAGGCCCCGAAAGGGGTCTCTTTGTTAGGATAATTCCAGGAGGGTATAGATGCCAAATCTCTACTTCTATGCCGGTTCAACAAATCCGGAGTTGTACGAGCTTCAGAACGAATTGATCGACCCGGAAAGGAAAATAGAGAAGGTCATGGAAGAGTTCTGCGATTTCGAAAGCAGTGTGATTGTAGATGTTGGAGCAGGCTCAGGCTTTCACTCACATATGTACGCAAGCACTGCCTCTATGGTTTACGCCGTGGAGCCGGATTCGGGAATGCTAAAGCAACTGATTTCAAGGCAAGCCCGTGACTTCAGATCTAACTTCTGTGTGGTGAAGGGATTTGCCGAGGACCTTCCATTTAAATCTGATCTGGCAGATATCGTGCACGCTAGACTTGCGTATTTCTTTGGTCCGCCCATGAAATACACAGAAAGTTGTGAAGAGGGGATTGTGGAAGTCAAAAGGGTACTGAAGACCGACGGGTATTTCTTCAATATTCAGAACAATTACTCTTCAGGCCAGTATGCGGAGTTCCTCGAGCTCTCATATGGTCGGGACCTTAAAAACCTTCAAAAAGAGATTTCCGATTACTTCGTATCTAGGGGCTTTTTGGAAAGGGTTGTGAGAACAGAATGGAGAGCAAATAACCGCGGAGAAATCGAAAAGGCCCTTACGCTAGAATTTCCGATTGAGAAGGTGGGGCAAATCATGAAAGCCTTCTCCGGCAACGAGTTCTCACACGACTTTTCAATATTCGTCTTCAGGAAAAGGATCAGCGGCGAAAATGGTTAGACTCTATCTTTTGGGTCATTCGAGTTGCTTATTGAATTATCATAGACACATAGTTTCTTCCCGGATCGATAGGGTTTCGTCTGTTCAGTAATTTTCGGCTTATTGAAGTGGAAATGATGTGAAATTATTAAAGATGAAGGATTGTAATACCCTATACCGGGTTATGGTATGATACTTTCATTGGCAAGTGGAATATTTCACAAATTTCACATAAAGGGGTGGTGCAATGGCCCTGCAATTCATCTCTCTACTGGTAATCTCCTTTATCATCTGGCTGGGCTTTACTGGGAGTTTTGCTCTTGCCGAGATACTTCTTGGGTTCGTGGTTTCGATTGTCGTCGCCGTTATTTTAAGCAAGTATTCAAGATTTCGGATCGGTCTGGATTTTCCTGTTCGGCTCTTCAGATTCGTGTTCTCCTTCCTTCCAATCTTCATTTTCGAAATGGTTAAGGCAAATATCGATGTGGCCAAAAGAGTCTTGAATCCTTCTCTTCCGATAAACCCTTCGATGGTCGAAGTTGAAACGGATTTGAAAGGGGAGATCTCGAAGCTTACTCTGGCCAACTCAATAACTCTCACACCGGGAACCTTGACCGTTGACATTGGTGAGGACCGTCTCTTGGTTCACTGGATAGACAAGAAGGCCGATGAGCCGGAGAGAATAAGAGAAGAGATCTCGGGAAAGTTTGAGAAGAGAATAGGGGGGATCTTCGAATGATAGGTTTCTCCATCTTCTTTTCACTAATACTCATGGGCGCTGGACTTACTCTCTATAGATTGTTGAGAGGGCCGACGGTTCCCGACAGAGTCGCAGCACTGGACATATTGAACGTGATGATTACAAGTGCGATAGTGTTATTTTCTCTAATCGACGGCAATCCTCTCTTTCTAGATATAGCGCTTGTTTATGCTGCGCTCTCCTTTCTTGAGACCATAGTGGTTGCCAGGTATCTGGAGGGGAGAAGATGATCATACTAGATATTCTGGGGTATGCGCTCTTATCTATAGGCGCATTTTTCTTCTTCATGGGAGGCCTTGGAATGCTGAGGATGCCGGACGTTTTCAACAGGCTGCAGGCCGGGACGAAGGCAACTACACTGGGCTCGTTCTCCGTGATACTCGGTGTAGGACTGATAAATCCGCAGTGGCTATTGAAGACTGTAATCATAGTCGCCTTCATTGCTATTACAAATCCTGTAGGGAGTTCAGCGATCGCCAGAACGGCACTGAAGAAGGGAATAACACCGATAGCTTATGAGGAATCTCATAAGGAAGCAGACGGTCTCCCAGAAGGTGGTGAGGAAGAGTGAACGTATTCTCGTTCATAATCGGAGTAGTAATGGTGGGACTGGCTATTTTCGCGATTGAAACGAAGAAGCTGCTGACTTCCGTGATAATGCTCTCCGCAATGAGTCTTCTGTCTGTCATACTGTTTGTTATTATGAAGGCTCCGGATGTCGCAATAACTGAAGCTTCTGTTGGAGCCGGCCTCACCACGGCCATATTTCTCCTCTCCCTTAGGAAGCTGAAACGAGCTGATGTAGAATGAAGCGGATGATATCTGCACTTATAGCACTTCTTTTCTTCTTCATGATCGTAACCGTTCTGAATTCCGACTCTTCCGATTCTATGGGGATTCCAAGATATGGTGAAGTGAAGCTCTCCGAAAGAGTCTCTGCGAAATACATCGAGAAATCGGTGAATGGGAATGAAGATGAGATCAACTTTGGAATAACTGCAGACGCAGAGACTGGTTCGGCTAACATGGTTACTTCGATTGTCGTCAATTACAGGTCATTCGACACCCTCGGAGAGGTGACGGTACTCTTCATTTCAGCGACCGGAGTTGGACTGATTCTTGGAGGGGGAAGAAAGAGGGTAGGTTCGGCAATATCCGTCAGTCCCGTTGTCAAGATCGCCTCTCGCGTGATTGCCCCATTGCTTATGGTGCTGGGGATATACGTATTCGTTCATGGCCATCTGACGCCGGGTGGAGGATTTCCCGGAGGAGCGATAATCGCGGCCGGTTTCTTGCTGCTCGTTGCGGTCGACGATGAAAAGAGGGCTTCAAAGGGACTGAAGATACTGGAGGGTACAATGGGACTTCTCTACGTTCTCATAGGTATAGCCGGCCTGTTGATCTCGGGTTCCTTCCTTAAGAATTTCCTTCCCACCGGTGTGGTAGGAGAGCTTTTCAGCGCAGGAATTATACCGGTTGTTTACTCGGTAATCGGTCTCAAGGTTGGAGCAGAGCTTTCCGGAATTGTGGATGACTTCATTTCGGAAGGGGGCGATGAGGCATGATCCAGTACTTTTCTATGATGCTGGTCGCCGTTGGCTTATACGGCCTTCTTTCGCAGAAGAATCTCGTTAAGCTAATTATCTCTTTGAATATAGCAGAGATCGGAGTCAACCTCTTCATTGTCTCTATAGGTTACATAGAAGGGGGAGCGGCTCCTATTCTTTCTTCGGTCAGCGACAACTCGTCCCTTCTCTTTGTCGATCCTCTTCCCCAGGCTCTAGTTCTTACTTCTATAGTTATCGGGGTGGGCGTAACGGCCCTGGCCCTTTCGCTTATTGTTTCTGTAAGCAAATCAAGGGGCACGATAGATATCTCGGAGCTCTCGAGCGGGGGAGGTGATTCCGAATGAATCCCGTATGGTTAATAGCAATACCCCTCGCGCTAGCCTTTGTGAGCGCCTTCTGGAGAAGTGTCTCCGGTTGGGCTCTTCTTGTAGCCGCCTTCTTCAACGCCTTCGCCGGAGTCTTCGGGGTAATGTTCCTCACTGCTACAAGCTTCTCTATTGGCGGGTGGAAGGCTCCATATGGTATCAACTTGCTCGTTAACGACGCTACGAAGCTTTTACTTCCCGTCGCAAATATACTCTTTCTCTTTGCAGTGTTGAGTTACCTACGAAAATGGGAAGAGACTAAGAAGTACTCGGTGGTTTTCTTGGTAGCTCTTGCCTCATTGAACGGGATCCTTTTGACCAACGATCTCTTCAACCTCTTCGTTTTCCTCGAGATCGCCGGAATCTCCGCCTATCTTCTGGCATCTACTGGAGAAGGCAGCGGTTCAAAGGTTGCATCTTTCAAGTATCTGATGATAGGATCGGTAGGATCGCTGCTGTATCTTCTTGGGGTCGCTGTTCTTTACGGGGCGGCTGGCACTCTAAACATTTCCGAACTTGCTGCCAGGATATCTTCCGGTCAGATCAGCGGCGATGTCACGTTAGTTTCTTCACTTCTTATTGTTGCGGGTCTCGGTGTTGAATCGAAATTGCTTCCCTTTAATGGTTGGGTTCCCGACGTTCTGACGAAATCGTCGCGTATTGCTACGCTGGTTCTAGCGTCGGTCTATCCGCTCGCAATGGTGAATGCCTTTTCAAAGGTCTTACTCGCCGTAGGAGACGATCGCGTGATGAGTCTCGTCGTTCTTCTTGGGACGGCAACTGTCCTTGTAGGCGAGGTCCTTGCTTTCAGTCAGAAGTCGTTGAGAAGAACGCTTGCCTATTCAAGCATCGCTCAGTCGGGCCTGGCGATCTTTCTTGTCGGGATCGGGAGCGTTGAGGCTATTACGGGATCGATAATGCTTCTCATAAACAACGCTCTTTCGAAATTTATGCTCTTCTCCGTTGACGACAAGGTTATCGATGAAGTTGGTCGAGACGATAGAGATACTCTTAACGGGTTCGGCCGAAAGTCACCGATAGTCGGAGTAATATTTGTTGTCTCCGCGTTTTCTATCGCAGGTATGCCTCTCTTCTTCGGATTTAGGGGAAAGCTCAACGCGATATCGGCAAGCTTCGAAACCTCGATGGCCGTTCCTATAATAATTCTCATTGCAGCGGCCATCGAAGTTACATATTACGTCAGGTGGATCTTCACCTTCTTCAAGCCGGTCGGAACAGCTCAGACGCCTGAGAAGAGAATGGTCCCATCGGTGGAGTTCCTTGCCTTCGGGCTTGTGCTAAGTACGGTCATAGTCTTCCTCGGGGTAAGCTCGGGGGAGGCCTTCATGATGTTTGAGAGAGCCGCGGATTCTCTTGTAAATGGCATTTTGGCAATTGGAAAGGCCATTCTGGGAGGGATGTAGATGAATATACTCTTTTTGATAGCGGCATCTCTCTTTGCCGCTCCGTTGTTCTTTCTGGTTTCAAAACTGAAGAAGAACGCGGCCTATGTTGCGTACGCCGCGTTCCAGATATTCATCTTTGTCTATGTGTTTTTCTGGGGAGGAAGGGGAGTTTCATATGAAGTGGTCGGGATAACGGGCAGACTCAACTTCAACTTCTCTATGACCCCCGTTAACTGGTTTTTCGCTTCGATAGTGATGCTAATAGTATCCACGACTGCGGTCTTCATGCTTCCTCTAAAGAAGAGTTCCGTCAAGGTCTTTCTGCTTAGTCTTGTAACTGCGGGAGCGATCGGAGCGGTCTTCTCGGCCGATTTCCTTACTTTGATGATCTTCTGGGAGATTTCCACATGGGCCTCGCTGATTCTCATAATTCAAGACAAGGAAAAGTCGACTGGAGAGGCGATAAAGTATGCCGCTATCGCAGCGGTGGGAAGTTATTCAATGTTGTTCGCGATCTTCTACATGGACAGCAGGCTGGGGACTGTCGAGTTCTCCAGTGTGGCTTTGAAGATCGAGAGCCAACCGATCGGAGTTCAGCTCACGATTTTCACGGCCTTGGCAATAATGGTCCTTGCAAAGATGGGAACCTTCCCTCTTCATACCTGGCTTAGGGGTTCTCATTCTTCTGCACCAGACGAATTCAGCCCCATTCTTTCCGGAGGACTCACAAAACTCGGTGGTTTTCTACTCTTAACAATGACGATTGCTCTTCCTTCCTTTAAGGTTTTCGGCACTCTTCCTATATTCAATGGCGTTCCGATCGTAAATTATGGATTTGCCCTCCTTGGTGGCATCTCGATAGTCGTGGGAACGGTTATGGCTATACGAATGGAAGACGCCAAAGAACTTATCGCCTTTTCGACTGTGAGCAATTCAGGCTATATAGTGCTGGCCCTCTCCATTGGTGGAACCTACGCAACTGCCGGCGGGATGATGCACATTCTCAACCACGCAATGGCATCTGCCGCCATGTTCATGGCGATAGCTGCGGTAGCCTACAGGACAAGGACTACGAAAATGCACGAGATGGGAGGACTCATAGTTAAGATGCCCGTCACCTTCGCCGTTTATCTCGTTGCGATTATTTCGGTAGCTGGAATTCCCCCGACAAGCGGATTCGTATCAAAGTGGTTGATCTATCAGCAGCTAGTGCAGAACGGTTTGCCGTTTCTGGCCTTTGCCGCTTTCTTTGGAAGCATAGGGTCATTCATGTATGTCTTCAAACCTCTAGCGGGGATTTTCCTGGGACAGCTGAAGCCCGAACATGGAAAAGTCAAAGAAGCTCCATTAATTATGCTTGTTCCGATGGCCTTTCTTACACTTCTTACTGTTTTCTGGGGAGTCTTCCCGAGCAACGCCATCAGATCGATCAACAGGATCACGGAATCGATTGGCGGAGGAACTGTCGACGTGACTTTCTCGAGAATCGTCGCGCTAACTGGGGAATGGGATTCAGTATTGGTCACCACTGTCTTCGCGATAGGCTTCGTGATATCGTTGTTGATCTTCATGCGCGCAAAGAAGGCCAGACAGGTAGATCTTCTAGACAATTACACGGGCGGGGATTTTCTATACACCGCAGAGCTTTATCACTTTTCATACAGGATGTACAGACCGTTCGACAGGTTATTCGAAAAGTGGCCTTCGATGGAAAACTGGCTTTTATCGTCTTCTGAAAAGATTAAGGAGCTTGGAGCCCTGTTCAAGGCAGTCTTCTTCAACCGGAATCCTCAGGTATACATTGCTTTGACTGTTATCGTGCTTCTTGGCGCCTTCTGGTGGTTGAGGTGATGACATGCTTATGAATATCGTAATCACAATACTTTCGGGGATCGCGCTTCTAGTAGTCGCGTTTGTATATACCGTAACCCTTGAAGGAATTGCAAGAAAGATAGAAGCAAGAATTCAGAGGAGATACGGCCCACCTTTCTGGCAGAACTTCATAGATATCTTCAAATCGCTGACGAAGCACTCGATTTCCCACGGCTTCATCTTCGACTTTGGAATACTCATGGCTTTGGGGGGGACAATTGCGACGGTTTTCTTCATCCCGGCAGGCAGTCTCGCCGTCTTTCCGGGAATCGACAACGTCTTTGTAGTGATCTATCTTCTGGCAATTGGTCTTCTTGGAATGGCGATGTCTGCCGTGGGGTCTGGAAATCCAAACGCTTCCATAGGGATCGGAAGGGCACTGGCCCAGATGCTCGGATATGAGCTTCCCTTCATGATAGTCATCCTCGGTGTCTTCTTCCACCATGGAACTTCATCTCTATCCGATTTGGTAAGCATTCAGATAGCGCAGGGCGCTTACAACGTTTGGTTAATGCCAATTGGTGGAGTAGTTGCCTTCATTTCTCTGATAGGGATGCTTGGAAAGAAGCCCTTTGACACGTTTATTGCACCGGCCGAGATAGCTTCCGGTCCACTTGTGGAGTACAGCGGAAAGTATCTCGGTATGCTGATGATTCAGCACGCATTCGCGACATTCATTGAGATCGGATTGTTTGTGAATCTCTTCCTCGGAGGCGGTAGGACTTTATGGGAATTCCTCTTGAAGTTCCTTATAGTGTACTTCTCAATAGTGATCATCTCCGCCACTATTCCAAGATTCAGGGTCGAGCAGGCGATCAAATTCTACTGGAAATGGCCGCTCATTCTCTCCTTCGTTCAAGTAATCATAGTGGTCTTTGTGATGGGGAGGTGACGGCATGAGCGAAGAACGCAAATCATGGGAAAAAGTGGCAAATATGCTCAGATCGCGCTCGCTCTGGATGCTTTATTACTGTACCGGATGTGGAGCTATAGAGCTGCCTCCAACGATGACTTCGCGCTTCGATATGGAGCGTCTCGGTATTGGGCCTATGGCAACTCCTAGGCAGGCCGACATTCTGTTAATCACCGGATACCTAAGTACTAAGACTCTCAGGAGAGTCATTTATTCGTACGAACAGATGCAGTCGCCGAAGTATATAGTCGGCTTTGGTTCTTGCACGTTGAATGGGGGAATATATTACGACTCTTACGCAACGATAAACAAACTGGATCTCTATGTGCCGGTGGATCTTTATCTGGCGGGTTGTATGCCACGCCCGGAGGCTATAGTAAGCGGATTCACCGCGCTGATGAGCAAGATTGACAAAGGAGAGGCCAACGGTTGGAAAGAGTATCAGGAGAAGAACGATTGGTACAAGAGGAATCAGATAGAGGCTCTCGGGGAGGTGTATGTACACGATGAATTCCATGAATGAGATACTGGGAGAAGTTAAGACTATTGCCGGAGAATTATCGGTTAAGGAAGTAACTGCCCGAGAGTCAATCATATCCGTTGAAGCTTCGAGGTTGAATGCGGTTCTTGAGCTCTTAAAGAGAAGAGGCTTCTCTCATCTCTCACTAATAACCGGCGTCGACAGGATAAAAGACGGTATTTTCGAGGTGTTCTACACCCTCTTCAGATGGGAGACAGGAGAGACTCTGTTGGTGAAGAGCTCGATTAGTAGAGATGAACCCGTCATTAGTACCGTGATGCACCTTTGGCCTACTGCAAGGTTTTATGAAAGGGACGTTCACGAGTTCTTCGGTATAGTGTTCGATGGTAACCCCGACCTTAAACCACTCATACTCGAAAACTGGAAGGAAATGCCGCCGATGAGAAAGGACTTCGATCCGCAGAAATACTCAAACGAGCACTTCCCGGACAGGCACTACGAAGCCCAGTTTCTGGCAGAAGGGGGCGATGAAAATGAGTAAGGAAGTCAAGCTCTTCTTGGGCCCTAACCACCCCGGGATGCACGGCAATTCAAGCGTTCACCTTTACGTAGAGGGGGACACCGTCGTCAGATCTAGACTTGTTCCTGGCTTCCTTCACAGGGGCTTCGAGAAATTGATGGAGAGAAGAGGCTGGATGCAAAACCTGGCCCTGATCCCTCGAATTTGCGTGCCCGAACCGGACATTAACGAAATGGTTTATGCGATGGCAGTCGAGGCGCTCACCGGGACGGAAGTGCCAGAAAGAGCTCACTGGATTAGGATGATAATTCTCGAGCTGGCGAGAATCGCTTCCCATCTCATGGCTTTAGGTGGAGTCGGTGGATCTACCGGTCTCTACACAATTTCACACTGGACGCTTGCTGACAGGGACAGGATTCTCGATATCTTCGAGAAGATTACCGGCGCAAGGATCTATCACATGTATATCGTTCCTGGAGGCGTAAGAAAGGATCTGCCCGAAGGAATCGAGTCTGAGATAGTTGAATTCCTGGATTATATAGAAAGCAGGAACGATGAATTTGAGAACTTACTGCTGAAAAACAGGATAATCAGAACGAGGACAGAGGGTCTCGCGCTTCTAACTAGAGAAGAAGCGCTGGAAATAGGTGTAACCGGAGTGGGACTGAGAGCTACAGGTTTGCCCTACGACATAAGAAAGATCGATCCATATGCGAGGTATGACAGTGTGGTCTTCGACATTCCCACCGCAACTGAAGGTGACGCCTTTGCCAGATTCACCTTGAAATACTATGAGATGATGCAGAGTATCAGGATACTGAGACAGGTACTTGAGAAAATGCCAGCGGGACCTGTAAACGCAAAGATCTCATCTGGCAGCGCGCTCAGATGGAGGGTGCCGGAGGGGACCGTCTATACTCACATAGAGTCATCCAGAGGCGAGTACGGATACTTCGTTGTCTCAGATGGAGGGGAAAGACCTTACAGGATAAACGTCAGAGGGGCTTCCTTTCCTCAGGGTTTGTATGGTGTGGAGAAACTGCTAGCAGGTACAAGAATAGAAGATGTCGCTCTCTGGCTAACCACTATGGACTTCTGCCCGCCAGAGATCGACAGATAGGGGGCTGGTAACGTGAGCGTATATGATGGTTTCAAGAAGACTTTCTGGGGTCCTACTATAGCCTGGAAGAGACTGTTCACAAAGCCGGTCACTATAAAAGTTCCACAGGTTTATCGCGAAGCAGCAGAAAGATACAGGGGGTTCCACGTCAACGACTGGGACAAATGTTCGGGATGTGGAACTTGCGCAAAGATATGTCCCACCGACGCAATCAAGATGGTGGCAGTAGATATTACAGTAGATATCGGAAAGAAGGCACAGAGACCGGCTATAGACTATGGAAGATGTTCGTTCTGTGGAATCTGTGTCGACATATGCACTACGGGTTCACTTAACATGACTAGGGAGTATATTCATATATCCGACGACCCCGATAGTTTTTTCTTTCTACCAGATGAAACTGGCATCCATCACGATACTCCACCAATAGGCTATTCACGGGATGAAAACTCGGAGCTACTCGATCTGGAAAGGGTAGAAATGGAAGAGCTCCCGGGCGAGGAGAGAGTTCAGTCCTTTGTAGAATTTGTCAAGGGGTTTTCGAGAGAGCAGGCCATAGCAGAGGCGGCAAGATGTGTGGACTGCGAACTCTGCATAGATGCCTGCCCGGCAAAAATGGATATTCCGAGATACATAGAGAGTATCTTCAAGAACGATACAAAAGAGGGCGTCGAATGGATGTATAGGACCAATCCTTTGCCGTCGATTTGTGGGCGCGTCTGTACCCACAAGTGTGAGACTGTCTGTTCAATAGGCAACAGGGGAGAGCCCGTTGCTATAAGATGGCTGAAGAGATATCTCATGGATCAGGAGAAGACGGAAGACGTTATAAGATACGCGAAAGAACAAGAGATAATCAAAAAGGGAAGCGGCAGAGTTGCGATAATAGGCGGTGGTCCGGCCGGCCTGTCTGCCGCATACTACCTTTCGCTTATGGGTTACTCTGTTACAGTTTATGAAAGTAAAGAGCATGCGGGCGGTGTCATGAGGTACGGTATACCACGCTATCGTCTCCCAGATGAAGCACTGGATGGAGACATAAAAGTAATAGAAGCCTTGGGTGTGAAGATCGAATGCGGCAAGACAGTTGGCAGGGATATCACTGTAGAACAGCTTCATGAGAAGTTCGATGCGGTTTTTCTCGGAACGGGGTTCATTAAGGGAAGAAGCACCGGAGTCAAAGGAGCTGACAGCGAAGGGGTTTTGATGGCAATGCCTCTTCTAGAATCTATTCGCGATTATCTCAGAGGGGATTCAAGCAAGAAACCGGAGGTGCCGGAAAGCCTCGTCGTGATAGGTGGAGGCAACGTTGCAATGGACGTGGCTCGAAGTGTTGCCCGTCTACAGAAAATGGAAGGAATGCCGGTAGATGTCAAAGTAACATGCCTCGAATCCTCGGATGAGATGCCAGCCGACCTTGAGGAGATAGTGGAAGGAAGGGAAGAGGGAATAAAGTACTTTCCCAGTCGGGGCCCGAAGGAGGTTTGTCTAGAGGGCGGCAAAGTCTTCGGATTATCTACCATTGCCTGTACAGCAGTCTTTGATAAAGACGGAAGATTCAACCCAAGATTCGATGAAAGCGACGAAAGTATGATCGAAGGAAAAATGATTGTTGAGGCAATAGGTCAGGCGCCGGACTATGATTATCTTCCGGAATCAATTAGAGAGAAGATACAGTTCATAAGGGGAAGAATACTCGTTAACGAGAAAGGCCAAACTGATCTTCCATGGCTTTTCGCTGGAGGAGATATCGTGAATGGCCCAGATATCATTCATGGCGTTGCCGACGGTCACAAAGCGGCAGTGGGTATCGACGAGTTCCTTAGTAAAGGGGTGAAGTAATGAGCGATTTCAAGAGCATTCTGGAGGTAGCACTCAGTTTCGAAAAATCAGGCCGGGAGTTCTATAAAAATAATATGCAGAGGGTCAATCAAATCGTTGCCAAAAAGACCTTCGAATATCTTATGGAAATGGAAGACTCTCATGTGAAATTCATCGAGGGTATGATCGAAGCTCTTGAAGATAACAAGAAGGTTGATTTTGCCCTGCAGGAAGAAGCGGATGAGATATTCGTAGAGAGACTGGAATCGCAGGCGCTCTCAGACAACTCTTACAGCAGCGATCTTGCCGATCTTTCGATTTTAAGAATGGCCTACCTCATTGAGAGGGATTTTGTTGATTATTACGAAAATGCCTCCAAAAAGGTTGAAGACATGAGTGCAAAGAAACTCATGGTAAAGCTAATGAACTGGGAAAAAGGACATGTTTCTCTTGTCAGAAACCTCATGGAAAAGATATACGAAAAGAACGCAATTGATCTTGGATTCTATCCCTTTTGATTAGAGAGCGTTTTTGAGAAGATCAATGAAGAAGCCAGTCACCTTCGGTGGCCAGTCAGGCTACGCCTGGCCAGTTCCGCTGCGCGGGCCAATTCCCATTGAAAGAAGACGCAACGCCTTTGGCGGGACGCAGTGCACTGAGGAGCATCAGTGGACGCAAGGCTGGCGAAGAGCACGCCAGGTCGCAATGCTGCCTTTGGCAGGAGGGTTAAGACCCATAGAGCCATTCTCGCCTTTGGCGACGCCAGTTCCGCTTCGCGGGGAAAGAGCCGCTTAACGCTTATAGAACTCGCTCGGCGCTGAAAAGCCCCGTTGACCGTCAACGGTCCGCCGTCCTCAGAGAAGAACAGTCACAGTTGTCATTTAAAGTTGCGAGCTCTAGGCCCGAAATCAAGAAAAAACATTATAGTCTGTCATAGTAAAAAGCACGTTCCTCGTCCAAGAACATGGACCCGTCCTTGGATAAGATCAAGCGAGAAAGAGCATTGTCGAGAGGTTCGCTTCGCTCACGAGAAGTGCGAGATTCTGAGCAGGATCATCTAAGAATGACGTGACCAAGAGGAATAACGTGAAGCAAAAGAAGACTTTTGTCTCCAATTGCTTTTGCCAACTCCGTACTTCGTCTGAACTTGATTCAGAATCCCGGGTTCTTTGACTTTAACCAAGAACGAAGAACAGATCCTTGCTCTGGAACGAAGAACAGGTTTTTTGTTCGGAGAACGGAGAACTGCTCAACGGTCAACCAGTTTCTCTTGCTCTTTCGAACCACCAACCCGCTACCCCCGACCACGTCTCTCTTGAACCTATAATCATTCTAAATAGTCATAACAAGACCGATAATATTTGTCTAGAATTACATGGAGGTATTTATGAAAAGGATTGTCTCAATAATGTTTTTACTCGCATTGATAGGAGTGTTTACTATGGCCAGTACAGAAATACCAGCAGTTGATGCTAATTTGCCAGAAAATCTAGAAACCGCGACCTTCGGATTGGGTTGTTTCTGGGGTTCTGAAGCGGTATTTGGAGGGATAAGCGGAGTATACAGGACCAGCGTTGGATACGCAGGAGGCAGTAAGGTTAATCCAAGCTATTATTCTCTTGGAGACCACACCGAGGTAGTTCAGATACAGTTTGATTCTTCAGTAATCTCCTATGAAGGACTCTTGGAGATTTTTTGGCTTTCTCACAACCCTTATGTGAATTACAAGGTTCAATACATGTCTCTAATTCTCTATCACAGTGAGCAACAGAAAGAGACCGCCGAAATGTTCGTTGATTCGAAGGAGAATGAAACAGGCAGGAAGGCGGCCACAGAAGTCTCGCGAATTACCGAATTCTACAGAGCCGAGGATTACCATCTCAAGTTCTACCTCCAGAAAGATAAGGAGATTCTCAACGATCTTCTAAGATATTACGAAGACATCTTTGCTTTGAACGATTCAACTGTGGCGGCTAGATTAAACTCTCTCCTGGCTGGCAAGGGAGACCGCGATCTTATGAAAAACGAGTATGAAAGCTACGGCCTCCAGGATAGAGCTCTCGAAAAGGTGAGAAAGATGCTCTATTAGAGAGAAAAGAGTTTCGGAAAAAACCAAGTTAGAGCCTGGTCTGGATTAAGGGGTAAGAGAGAGAAGTAGATAAAACTCATTATCGAGAGCGTGACTTCGATATACGAGACTTGATAAAAGTTGTCCGCCAAAGCTCTGCGGTCATCAGCGGGAGCTGGTAGTAATGTTGTTGTGATTAGACGCAAGGCCGCCTTCGGCAGAAGCCTTCTCGGGTCCACCGTCAAAGGTTCTCCGTCCTCCGAGGAGACCAAGAGCAGAAGTTATAGTCTTTCAGCGGGAAGCATTCAGAAGCCAGTCTGCTGCGTAGGCAAGTCAAAAGGCTAGAATCATCGCCACCCTTGAAGGCTTCGCCTTCGCCAGTATCATTTCTTGGTGATAGTCTCGGCTTCAAGCCAAGGCCAGTCACTGCAAGCGTGGCAAGAATAACCGAAAAACACAATTGATGAAGAAAATCAGGACCGTCGCACTTCGTGCGGCCAGTTCCGCTTCGCGGGAGAAGAGCCGCTGCACGCTTAAAAGCAGAGAACCCGCGGAACGCTATGAAGAGCCGGTCTTTCGATAAGATCAAAAAAACTAAAGAGGTCAGAGGTATGAGGGTAGAGGTATGAAGATCTAACATCACATACCAACATCATGAACTATTTTCAGCGTCTTGTGTTCCGTAGCTCTTTTCGAACCTGCAACCACCTACCCAAGTTCGGGATGACCCTGAACAGGAGACCCCAAACAGGAGAATTTTGGGGCAGGTTTTCAGGGCAGGCTCAGCGGGATGACAACTAACGATTAATGCGAAAATGCTATACTCCGTCATTCCGACAATGCTCCTGGTCGGAATCTTGATGCCCTTGCTTCATTGCTCTAACCAAGAACGAAGAACTACGACGCGGAGCGTCGGAACGAAGAACCAATTTCTTCTTCGGAGAACGTAGAACCGTTCAACGGCGAACCAGTTTCTCTTCCTCTTCAAACCCCCAACCCCGTCCTTACAACTCATCTCTCAATCAGTTCCACTCCCGCGCTTCTGAACTCCTCAATAGTTCTCTGAACATCGCCCTGGTTAGCCTCAACCCCTTTTGTTCCGTTTATTATTACATTTATCTTGAAGCCTGCCAGGAGCGCATCGTGAACGGTATATTTTAGGCAGTAGTCAAGAGCAAGCCCGCAAATGTCCAGTTCCTCGATTCCAAGCGTCTTGAGAAGTCCGTCGGTTCCAAGTTGTGTTCCATCGTTCTCCTTGAAGATCGAGTAGCTGTCGACATGTCGGTGAGTTCCCTTTCTTACTATATAGTCGAAGCGCCAACTCTCTATGTCTTGATGAAACTCCGCTCCAAGACTTCCCTGCTGACAGTGAACAGGCCACAAAACGGGGCCGATCCCTTTCCCGTTGTCAAACGGTGTGAAGGGTTCTTTTCCATGGTTGACCGCAAAGCTCATGTGATTCGACGGATGCCAGTCCTGGCCTGCAACTATCACCTTGTACACGGGGTCT
This sequence comes from Mesotoga sp. BH458_6_3_2_1, assembly GCF_003664995.1. Taxonomy (NCBI): domain Bacteria; kingdom Thermotogati; phylum Thermotogota; class Thermotogae; order Kosmotogales; family Kosmotogaceae; genus Mesotoga; species Mesotoga sp. BH458_6_3_2_1. Next base: position 28,368 of record NZ_JFHL01000015.1, read on the forward strand.
TTCATTGCTCTGTTTATCACTTCGTTGATCTCGCTCGCATTGCTTACGGGCAGTGCACCGGTTTCATAGAAGTCGTTTTGAACATCTACGACTAGCAGTGCCTTACGCATTTCAATCGCCTCACTTTCAAGTTTCTACAGTGCCCTTAACTTTTTGCGGAGTTCTTCATCAACTGAGCCAAGGGAGAAAAGCGTGATCTCGTCCGGTCTTAGCTTCTGAACCCTCTTGATCAGTTCAACGAACTCGTCCCATCGACCTGCGTAGTTGAATGCTCCAAGTCCAATTCTAATATCCTTCAGCGATCCATGAAGACTACGGATCTTCTCCACCCTAGAGATCACTTCATCCGGTTCATTTCCGTATGCCATAACGACAGCCGAATCTATCAACCCGCTCTCTAGCCACTCTAGCCAGGGCTGTAGACGCTCACTTACAGCTCTTTCCGAATAATCATCGTAGACAGCGCACGATACCTTTTTCCCTTTGGCTCTGACGACTTCAGAGATCATCGAGACCTGTCTCGTTATGGAACAGATTCTGAAGCGATCGAAGCTCTTCTTGCTTTCGATAAGCTCTTCTTTGTTGAGCCACTTTCTGTATTCAGCCAGAGCAAGCGGGTTGTAGCCGAAGCTTTTGAACGGGTACCTTATGAAGTCAAGATGAACCTCTTCCACATCGTAATTTGAGATTTCCGAAGCAATATGGGCGGTGAATTCTCTAACGTCTGGGATACCGGGATCTATGTACGGCCCGAAAACTTCTTCTAGATTGCTAGATGGATACTTAAGCATAGAATTGCCGCTCTCATCTGCTGTGATCCATTCCGGTCGCCTGTTCAAGATATGGCTTTCCGAAAAGGGCTTTTGCTTTCCAAAACCCCAAACAAGGTTTACATTCATCCATGCCGAAATCCTGAACTCCCTTTCGCAAGCCTTTTCTATGGTCATCTGAAGTGCATCGAAGTCTTGAACTAATTCTTCGGCGGGAGGGAGAATATTCGAGGAGTAGTAAGAATCGGCACGGTTAACAACCTGTATGTAAGCCCTAACTGCATTAATCCCGTCGAGCCTTTCGATCATTCGGCTCAAAGATTCCCGAGATTCAAGTTCCTTGCTGGGAACCCACACTTCCGGTCTGAATCCGCTCATCTTTTCCTCCATTCAATGCTTTGACAATTCTGTCAGTACTGTCAGATGAAGTCGATTACGTTTGATTTTTCGCTTATCTCCGGGATTATTATTCCCTTACCATCTGCCATTACTACAGTTACGCCAGGGCCGTGACCAGTTATTATACAGTCTCCGTGCACTACAACTCCGATAGTAACTGAGCCTTCCATATATCCTCCGAGGCCAAAAGAGTCATTGTGATTTTCGAGGGCCACGAAGTCTCCAATTCTCAGTCTGTCGAGACCAACTTTCTTAATGAGTGCTCTGTCATTTGTGATAATGTCGTAGTCGCCACCGGAAGGATCTCCCGATCCTGAGCCGGAACCCATGAGATAACCGGGCACTATTGCCCTTACTGGGAAGTGGATCTTTCCATCTCCTTCTCCAACGGGAATTCTATCGAGAAGTTCTGGATCGATATTGTAAACCCTTATCGAGGGATAGTCCTCTAGCACCAATCCCTGTCCGAATCCTACAACCTGTATCTTGTCTCCGATCGCCATCCTCTTCTTTATGTCTTCTTTGAAGTGGATCAAGACATGATTTATACCTCCATGCTTGCCTATGACTATTCCCTTCTCTCCCTTTGCATCTCCGCTGATCAAAGTGGCCGAATTTCCGATGCAGGAATAACCGACATATGCTGAGTTCTTGTCAGCTTCGGAGTTCTTTGTCGAGACATCTGGCTCAACATGGTCGCCAACCATCTTGAACGCGCTGTCTCCAAGAGCAAAGTTATAGGTAATGCCTCCCGTTCCCGGGAAGAGTCTTGGAGTCCCATCGACTTCAAGTCTGAAAGGGCTTCTCCTTAGTGGATGTGCAACTTCACCAGAGACAGAGATCTTCACTACAAAAGCTTTGTTTGTCTTCAATGCCTTTTCCTCCATTCAGTGTTTTTGTTAGCATATAGTACATATATATTATATCAACTGAAGAACGCCGGTCGAACCGTGATATAATCCACGCTGGAGGTCGTCATATGTATTATCCGGGACACATTCAGAAAGCAAAAAGGCAAATTCAGAACTACATTAAGTCCGTAGATGGAATAGTCGAGCTGCTTGATGCTAGAATTCCCCTCTCAAGCAGGGCCTATGAAGCAGAACGGTTGTTTCAGAATAAACAGCGTATTGTCGTTCTGAACAAGTCCGATTTGGCCGATCCTGCGATTACTTCCATGTGGGAAAGGCATTTCAGTGAGCAGGGAAGCGGAGTTGTAGAGGCTTCACTTAGATCAACAGATGCCAGGCATTTCATAATCAAAGAGATCGTACCTCTATTGAAAAGCAGGTTCTACGAGAAGAGGTTCATGGTTGTCGGAATGCCCAACGTCGGAAAGTCGACCTTTATAAACAGACTCAAGGGCAAGAAATCATTGGCCGTTGGAAATAGACCGGGGATAACGCGTGGAGTCCAGTGGATAAATGTCTCCGAAAGCATAGCCGTTCTTGACACGCCGGGAATTCTATACTCTGAACTTCGCTCTCAGCAAGTAACGACGAAACTTCTAGCGGTAGGTTCCCTACCGTACGAGAAGTTTGATCCGCTTGACGCCTTCGAAAGGGTACTTGCCCTAGTTGTTGAGAGATACGGGAAGGCTCCCTTAGAGGATTACCTAGGTGAAAAGTTCTCAGATGAAGAAGAGTTTGTCGAGAAGTTCTGCAGGAGAAGAAACTATCTTGCCAAACTGGGAGCACTCGACACAACCAGAGGAGCCCACACCTTCCTTAGAGAGGTAGCAGCTGGGAATGCGGGCAGATTTTCTTTCGAAGACCCGAAAAGCTTTTACAGTAGTGATTCACTCGAAACAGAGTGATTTCTCGCTTTGCTTCTCAAATCGCTCCATATGCGATCGATGAAGCTATAAGTTAGCCACTCTTCTACTATGTGCAGTTTTCTCGTGCCAGTTCTTGTAGGTTTTATTATGTCCTCCTCTCTTTCGAGATATCCTCTCGCTGTCGCAGAGTGAAGAAGATATCTCATCCTCAGTGGAAGCCTTCCGAAGTGTTCTTGAACACTGTCGAGATCGAAGCGGCCACTATAAAGCGCCCAGAAAGAGTAATAGAGAATCGCTGAAAACTTCCCCATTTTGATTGTCTTGCGGACCGGAAGCTTGCCGGAATCGAGAAACAAGAAGTATTCATCAAGAGAAAAGGTGTTAGTTCGAAACACCTTTCCGTTGAAGGAAGAGGCGCTCGAGCCAATCCCCACAAAGAATTCACGTGAGACAGAGCTGTACTTTCTCTTTTCGTCCTTCTTCTTGAAGGTCCACAGAGAATCTCTAACATAACCATGAGTGAGAGCGACGTTTTCCAGCTCTTCCAGTATCTCGAGTTCCTTTTCGGGATCATTCTTGGTGTTTTTGAATGCCGTGTCTGCGAAACGCATCATAGGATAGACGGATATCTGTTCAGGACCGTAAGAAAGAGCCGTCTTGAGATCCTCTACGATTCTTTTCTGGTCAAGCTGGTAATCGAAGATCAAGTCCACATCAACAAAGTCAAAGCCCGCAGATGTAGTCTCAGCAATCGAACTCAGTGAAACGCCGGAATCCTGTCTTTTCCGCCCCATCGAGTTCAAAGTGTAATCATCGAAGGACTGTATCCCCAGACTGACGAAGTTGACGCCAGTTTCCCTTATTTCATCAAGCCTCTCGCTGGAAACATCTGCCGGGTGGATTTCAAGAGCGATTTCGCCATTCGTCATTCCCCTGAAATGAGAGACGACTTCCTCTAGAAGGTACAGGTCATAGGAAGGAGTTCCGCCACCGATGTAGATGGAACTGAAATGTTCGATTTTCTCTAGATCGGATTCTCGCTTCAAGGCATTCAAGTATCTATCGGTCAATTCAGCATCGTATTTGATTTTGTTGTAGGGGCAGAAGCTGCAGAAATCCGGGCAGAACGGGATATGAATATATAACCCGGGGGATGAATCGAAATTCAGCGGGCCAGCACCATCCGCGTCCTCTATTATAAACAGCCTTTTGCCAAGTTCCATGACTCTTTCTGCAAGACTCATTTTTCACCCTCCCGCTCCATTCTAGTACGTAAAGTGTGCTAATATAATATATGGTTTGAGCATATATATTATCCTATTAGGAGGTGTTGTATGAAAAAGGATGTAGTAATAGTGGGAGGAGGTCCCGCCGGTATAGTCACGGCGACAACGGCAAAGAAGACCTATCCCGACAAGAGCATTTTGGTTATTAGAAGGGAACGGGAAGGAGTCGTCCCCTGTGGAATTCCTTACATATTCCATACTCTTCCGACTGTAGATGCCAATACCATGCCGATAAAAGGAGCCGAGAATTCGGGAATCGATTTCATTTTTGATGAAGTCGAGGAAATCAGTACTGATTCCAAGAAGGTCAAGCTCTCCGGTGGGGAGTCTATCGAATATGAGAAACTGGTTATCGCCACGGGTTCGCAGCCCATATTCCCCCCAATAAAGGGAAGCAATCTTTCAGGAGTGTTTACTATAGCCAAGGATAAAGAGTATCTGAAAACTGTATATGCTTCTGCAAAATCTGCGAAAAAAGTTGTAGTCGTTGGTGGAGGTTTCATTGGAGTAGAAGTCTCGGACGAGATTCTCTCCGATGGCAAAGAAGTCTATTTGGTCGAGGCCGTCGATCAGATACTAATGGCTGCCTTTGACAGGGAATTTGGAGCCATGGTAAGCGAAAGACTCGTGAAGAAAGGCATGAAGCTGCGCACCGGGATGAAGGTCTGTGAGATAAAAGGAGAAGACAAGGTATCCGGAGTTCTACTTGATAACGGTGAAGAGATCGAAGCAGATATTGTGGTACTTGCAATAGGTTACAGACCGAACGTGAAGCTCTTGGAGAACATTCCCGTTCACAGGGGTATAACCGGTGGAATATGGGCAGATGAATACATGAGAACCAGCGTTGACGATGTCTTTGCTGCCGGTGACTGCGTCGAACACAAGTGCTTCTTCACGAGAAAGCCCAGTAGATTGATGCTGGCCTCCACAGCTGCTTTTGAGGCAAGAGTTGCCGGTTCGAACCTTTTCAGCCTCAAGATGGTAAGGGAGAATCACGGAAATCTCGGAGTATTCTCCACTTCAGTGGCCGATTTAACGGTCGCCGCCGCAGGTCTTACTGAGTGTACGGCAAAGATGGAGAACTTTGATTACGTCGTTGGCGTAGCAAAGGGAATAGATAGGCATCCCGGTTCGCTTCCCGATAAGTCGGAAGTTTTCGTCAAGATGATTTTCTCCAAGGAGAGTGGAATTCTTCTTGGCGCGCAGATGGCAGGCGGAAAGAGCGTTGGAGAGATGGTGAACATCATCGGTCTCGGTTTACAGAAGGGAATAACCGTGAATGATTTCCTTACGATGCAAATCGGTTCCCATCCGCTGCTTACGGCTGCCCCTACCGCCTATCCGTTGACTCTTGCAGCTGAAAACGCTCTAATGAATTTGAGAAAGGAATAAGAAACACTGCAAATAGAAGAAGCTACCCTGAGGGTAGCTTCTCTTTATGTTGACTGATATTACTTCGCTTTCCCCTGATTTGCGACTGCCTGTTGTGCCTTTGCAATCTCTTCCGGATCGCCCAGGTAGTAATGCTTCATTGGTTTTAGATCGTCATCCAATTCATAGACTAAAGGTATTCCGGTTGGAATGTTCAATCCTACGATCTCGTCGTCCGGTATATTGTCCAGATATTTGACGAGTGCCCGAAGACTGTTTCCGTGTGCTACTATCAGCACTTTCTTTCCAGACTTTATCTCTGTTGATATCTCATTCTTCCAAAGTGGCAGGAATCTTGCTACAGTGTCCTTGAGACACTCGGTTCTGGGAAGTTCTTTGTCTGAGAGAGACCTGTATTTCGGGTCGTGCCCGGGAAACCTCTCGTCACTCTCTTCGAGCGCAGGCGGCTGAATGTCATAGCTTCTCCTCCAGATCTTCACCTGTTTTTCGCCGTGTTTTGCAGCGGTCTCGGCCTTGTTAAGACCCTGAAGGGCTCCGTAGTGTCTCTCGTTAAGTCTCCAGTCCCTGATCACCGGAATCCACATGATATCCATTTCGTCCATTATGTACCACAGGGTTCTTATTGCCCTCTTCAGAACTGAAGTGTATGCAAGATCGAAATCGTATCCACCGGCCTTGAGTACTTTCCCCGCTTTCTCTGCTTCCTCTCTACCCTTTTCGGAGAGATCAACATCGGTCCAGCCAGTGAAACGATTCTCTTTGTTCCATGTGCTTTCTCCGTGTCTTACCAGTACGAGTTTGGTCATATTTCTCCTCCTTCCTTATATCTCCTACATTATAAACTATTCTTCAATTTAGGTAGATCAGTCTATCTTTCGAAATGTTCAAAGTCTTACTTTCTGTTCTCTGTCATCCATTCGACTGCGAAATTAACCAGCTCCACCTGGGGAATCAAGACTGCTTTTCCATATCCGACAACTCCCCTGCTGACAATTGGTGGGAAGACTTCTTCGAAAGCCCTTCCTATCGTTTCAAAGTCATCCGTATCGAGCTCATAGTCGACGAACTCTCTCCAGATTCTCTTTCCGTTTTCGCTTATTGGAGCCCCATCTCTGCAAAGTCTTCTCGATGGAAAATCGGTACGGTACTCTGCAAGATGTAAAGAGCTATTATTCTTATGGCTCACCCCTAAGAGCAATATGCAAGCATTTAGGTCATACAATCTGGCAAGAGGCGATCCTTCTCCCATTCCAAACTCCAGTTCGTGGTTATCGACTATGTAAGAGGCCCTCTTTCCTCTAGCAGCAAAAGAAACCTGGGGATGATCGCTCCTGATGACACCCTTCATCTTTCTAAAGGTCTCGGAGATAACCCCCATTCCTCTGGTAGGGGTTTCGGCTCTGTTGAAGGGAGGCATTGTTTTTCTTATTGTGTCAAACCAGCTCTCAGGAACTGGGGGATTCGACCAGTTAGACGGCTCGCTGAGATCTCCAGAATGAGTCGGCATAACCAGTGTTCCATCCTCGTCTAGAATCGCTTCTAGTGCCTTCACTACAGCAACGGCACCGCCACAGACCCAACCCAGTTTGCTCAGGGAGGAATGCACTAACAATACCATTCCTCTTTTGACTCCAAGTTGTTTCAGGTCGGAGATCAGACTCCTTGAAGTCACTGGTCCGTTATTGCTAATTTCCACTGCTTTGGCTTCGCTCATTTACTACTCCCGAAAATCGATCACAATGAAGTTGATCAGTTCACGATCAACCATTTGATCTCAATCTCCGCGCTTCTTCTGTCCGCAGAAGAGTCCTCGAAAATAACTTTCAAAATATACTCTCCATCGCCTTCAAAGATTAATTCGTTTCTTGTTTGTTCCCAATCATCGGCTAAATTGGCGGCTTCTTGTCCGTCCCTTTCCACTACCAGATAAGCGCTGTTGCCGATCATGGCTTTTTTGTCCATCCGCACTCTAAGCTGTTGGCCGGGCCGTAGAATGACAGTGGCAAAACTCTTTCCAGAATCTCGTGCATAGAGAGTCTTGCTCTCATAGACGTCGAATCCAGCGAGGCATAGCGTCAAGATTACAAGCCCGATTATTCCCAGAATTGTCAAATAGCGACCTACATCGATAAGTTTCAAAGTCATTACCTCCGTAGTAGCCTCTAGTAGATAAATTATAATCGAATTCAGCCCATATGTCGTTCTTAGGGCCGCTGATAGAGCTGAAATTTAGGACTGTAATCACAACTAATTAGGACGATTTCAGTCGATGTATAATTGAAGGGATGATCATGAGCCTCATGTCTAGAATAAATGGCTTTCCGATTTCAATATTAGGTTTGCATTCAATATCTCCGTTTGGTTTTGGACATGAGAGACTATATTATTGTTATAGAGATAGTTGAAAGGGGGTAAACCGCCTTGAAGATAATTATCTTTGGTGGTACCGGAAGAGTAGGGAGGGTCATTCTTGATCGGGCCTTGAACGATAATCACATAGTCACAATTTTCGTAGGGAACGTCTCCAAATTGACTGTGCGAAAAGAGAATCTTAGGATCTTCCAAGGAGATGTTTTCAACAGTCAGAGCGTAAGGGACGCAATCAGAGGTCAAGATGCTATAATCAGTGCTCTGGGTCCAGATAATTCAGGCAGCGTGAATGATACTCTAGCGGTAGCTACAAGAAACATAGTAAATGGTGCGAGAGATGCCGAAGTCAACAAAATCGTTTCTATAGCTAATTCAGGTATTTTGCAGCTGTCTCCTAGAGAGCTCAGGCTTGATTCCCCGAACTATCCTCAGTATTTGAAAAAGTCTTCTAGAGAATTCCTGGATGCATTTGAAATCCTGAAGACTTCTGAACTTGACTGGGTGGTTGTTTGCCCTCCCTTCATGTCCTTTTCTGAAGGAAATCAGAGTTACAGGGTTTCTGCAGACTTTCTTCCTGAAAATGGGGAGAAGATCTCTGTTCAGGATGTGGCTGAATTTGCCTTCAAACAATTGTTCACTTCTGAGTATTCTCAGAAGAGGGTTGGTATTGCTTATTAGTAAGGAGCTAGCTTGAAAAGGGAGATTTCTGGTCCCCAAATACATGTTAATAGGTTAGAGGCTCTTACCGATGGCGTTTTTGCCATCGCCATGACTATTCTCGTCCTATCTCTTGAAGTACCAAGTAGGAATCAGATTACGAGTCAAAGCGAACTCGTCCAGAATGTCATGGGCAAGGGTTATCAGTTTATGAGTTACTTCATATCCTTCTTCGTTATTGGATCGATCTGGATCTCAACGATAAGGAGAACACACATTCTCAGAAAGACTGATTACAAGCATTTCTGGCTCAATATGCTTAATTTATTCTTCGTAACGACCATTCCTTTCACAACTTCGCTCATGGGAGATTACGGTGAGTTTGAATTTGCAGAGTTGCTTTTCCACTTCAATATCCTGGTTCTTGAGATCATCGCTCTTGTTCAGTGGCAGAATCTGATTAATAACAGAGATCTAATCCGCGAAGATGCAATAGATGATGCGAACTTGATCTACTATAGAAAAGTCTATATCTTTCATGTAATTGTTCCTTTGCTAGGCGTTGCGGTCTCGGTATTTACTCCCGTTTGGAGCAACCTTGTTTATCTTGTCATATTTTTCAGGGTGTTCTTTATCCGTAGGTAATACCACGTGACATAAATAATTGCTAAAATATATCTATAATCTAGGGGGCGATAGAAATAGCTTTCACCATCATTCGTTTTATAGTTGCTGTCCTAACTGCCGTAACCGGGCTATATATAGTATTGAGACCGGAATCCTACGCAAAACTTGCCGAGTTTTCGACAGTCAATACGAGAGGAAGAACCGAGGTAAAGGCAATTATGGGGGGAACCTTTATCGGACTAGGAGTGGCTCCGATGATTCTCTTGGGTTCGACGATCGGCTTTATTTTTCTGGGAATAGTCTATTTGTTCATCGCTGCAACGCGAATTTTATCAATGTTTGTGGAGAAGTCCTTCACGTTCACTAATCTAATTATCCTTCTTGTTGAAATAGCATTTGGTCTAATTATGGTTATTCCCGTATAAATCAATCTAAACCGACCTAGGTCGGTTTTTTTATACGAAGAACTCTTACCCTTGAGAACTCGATTGAAGAAATGGAGGAAAGAAAGTTGAGAGAGGAAGATCTTAAATGGGCAATACTTGAAGCATGGTCAAAGCGATTGGGGTTTTCAACTGACAGATTTCTTTTTGGAACACATTTCTTTTTTCCCGATGAGAGTAAGAAAGGGAAGGGAGGGATCGAGCAACTGAGTTTTGAAAGGCAGACGGTCATCTTATACGATCCCATGTTAGAAGATGTTTTCAAACATATTGATGGCCGCGATGAAAATCCCGGTGACAATCTGACCGATTTGTTTCGAGACTCTTTTCTTCTCTTGAAAAAGACTTCCATCAAGTATCTTAATCCTTCAAACTACGTTCCTTATTATCCACCTGTCGAGTTCACGGTAAGAAGACTCAATCAAGGCGACAGAACGGCCTTCTATAATTTCAGAAACCAGTGCACCAGGGAGGATCTGGTGGAGGGGTTCGTAGAGCTTGATCATGTTGCCGTTTTCGGAGCCCTTTACGAAGATGAAATCGTTGCAGTTTCCAGCATAATCGAGTGGGATGAGATTGCAGATATAGGCATAATTACAATGCCTGATTTCAGAGAGCTCGGACTGGGCAAGGCTCTTGGTTCTAGAGCGAGCGAGTGGGCTGTCATCAACAAGAAACTGATTCAGTACAGACATAACGTCTTGAACTACGGATCGCTAAAGGTTTCTCGTGCTCTGGGTTTTAGAGAGTACATTGTAGATCAAGAATACTTATATACAGGATAGATAATCTTGAAGTGGAGATACGAGAACCCAGACTTCTTTCGTGAGTAATCATCTATCCTTGTTTTTGTAACCAGTAAGTCAAAGTTTCAGCTAGTTAGTGATCGATTCGTTGCCTTAGGATTTGACATGGCAGAAGATAAAAGTGTAGAATCCTTTCATACCAGCGGGGAGTTGAGTAAATGATAGACTTCAGGTTTTCCTGGATAAATGCATATTACTATTATTATAACAACAGAAGCATTTGCTTGTGAGTGATAACTCCGGGTAAGTGCTTCTTGCATTTACTCCGGATGAAAGATACGAAAGGGTCTCCAATCCGGAGACCCTTTTCTTTTTCAGCAGGAATGCGGGGTGGTGAAATGGTAGTCGTTCTTAAGAGAGGTACCGGTGAAGAGGAGATTAAGCAAGTGGAGTCTCTTTCAGAGAGTCTGAATCTAAGCTGTCATGTCTCCAGAGGATTGGAAAGAGTGGTAATAGGTGTGATTGGAGACGACCGATATATGTCGGTGGAACGCTTTGAAGCTCTTGAATGTGTTGAGCAGGTTGTGCGTGTTCTCAAGCCTTTTAAGCTCGTATCGAGAGAGTTTCACAGTGAAGACATCTCGGTGGAAATCGGTGATTTGTCTGTAGGAGAGGGCAAGTTCATAGTCATGGCAGGTCCATGTGCGATTGAAGATCGACCCATGATAGAGGAGAGCGCAGCCTTTCTTTCGGAAATGGGGGTGAGGGTAATCAGAGGGGGAGCCTTCAAGCCGAGAACCTCTCCATACTCTTTTCAGGGACTCGGGAAAATTGGCTTGAGATACTTGAGAGAGGCCGCAGATCATTATGGTCTGAAGACGGTGACCGAGGTGACTGGAGAAGGCACGCTTGAAGCTGTGAGTGAAATGAGCGACATACTGCAAATTGGGGCGAGAAACTCGCAGAACTTTCAGCTCATACAGAAGGTGGCAGAAAAGAGCAAGCCCATTCTTTTGAAGAAGGGATTCATGAATACGGTAGAAGAGCTTCTTCTTTCCGCAGAGTACATCGCATCGAGGGGAAATATGTCGATAATCCTTTGTGAAAGGGGAATCAGGACCTTCGAAACGGCGACGAGGAACACGCTGGACATCTCTGCCGTACCTCTAATAAAGCTGCAATCGCCTCTGCCTATCATTGTGGATCCTAGCCATGCCTCCGGGAGAAGAGACTTGATAATACCGCTTTCCCGAGCAGCTCTGGCCGTCGGAGCCAATGGTATCGAAGTCGAGGTTCACCCAAGGCCGGAGAAGGCTCTTTCCGACAGCAAACAGAGCCTAAGTTTCAGCGAGTTTGAAAAGCTTATGAATAGCCTCGAAGAATTAGCCAGTGCCATCGAGCTTTCGCTCACATAATAGGTTGGGAGGAAAAATGAGATTACTGCCTTCAAAGAAAGTTGTCGGAAAAATTATTGTACCTCCGGATAAATCGATTTCTCACAGGGCTTTGATGATGTGCTCTATGAGTAGTGGCGTTAGTGTAGTCCATAACCTACTTGAAAGTGAAGATACTTTGAGAACCTTTAGAATGATCGGCGAACTTGGAGGGGATTTCAGAGGCGGTTTCGACAGAATGGAAATATCTTCTGCGTCGTGGACAGAATCGCCCAGGCCGCTTGACTGTGGGAATTCCGGGACAACAGCCAGACTGATGGCCGGAGTCCTTTCGGGAAAGAGAGGTTTTCACGTTCTTTTTGGAGATGATTCTCTGTCAGGCAGGCCGATGAAGAGAGTCGTTACCCCGTTGAGGGAGATGGGGGCAGGTATTTTAGCACGCCAGGATTCACTTCTTCCAATGTGTATTTCTGGAGGAGAGCTGAGGGGATTTGAGCATTCTCTCTCAGTTGCTAGCGCTCAGGTAAAGAGTGCGATTCTGTTGGCGGGAATTCAAGCGGAAGGTACTACGGCCGTTATTGAGCCACGGTGCAGCAGGGATCACACAGAGAGGTTGCTCCGATCAATGGGTGCCAGAATTACTTTGAGTGAGAAGAGAGTTGAGGTAGAAAAGAGCGAGCTTCTACCGGTCCGGTTTTCGATTCCCGGGGACATTTCATCGGCCGCCTTCCCGATAGCTCTGGCGGTTCTTCATGAAAACGGCAAGGTGACAATTCGAAATGTCGGACTTAATCAAGGCAGGACAGGATTCATAAGGCTTCTCATGAAAATGGGTGCAGACATCGAGATGGAGGTTAAAGAGAGCTTGCCAGAACCGGTGGGCACAATCGTGGCCAGATCTTCCCGTCTTATAGGAGTGGAGGTCGGAAGTGATTTGATTCCTTCAATGATTGATGAGCTTCCGCTGATTGCGCTCGCAGGAGTTTTCGCGGAAGGCACAACGACTGTAAGAGGTGCCGCGGAGTTGAGAAAAAAAGAGTCGGACAGGATAGCCGTTACCGTTCAGAACTTCAGAAGAATTGGCGTAGAGATCCTTGAACATGAAGATGGCTTTAGCGTGGAAGGCCCTCAAAGAATTACTGGAGGAAAGGTCGACTCATATGGTGATCACAGAATTGCAATGCTTTTCTCGATAGCCGGACTGCTAAGCAGTGAAGGAGTGGAATTAACGAACTCCAATGCAGTTGGTGTTTCCTTTCCGGGATTCTTCGAAACACTCGAGGAGGTTTCTCAGTGAAGTTATGCATAATTGGACATCCAGTTTCCCACAGTTTATCGCCGGCCATTTACGGGCGGTTTTTCGAGAAAATTGGCATCGATGCAACTTACGAGGCAGTTGACATCCTTCCAGAAGAATTCGCAGCGAAGATAGCTTCAGTAGTTCAGAATTTCAATGGGTTCAACGTTACGATTCCATTCAAGGAGAAGATTATCGCCCACGTGGTAAGCCAGGTTGAACCTCCGCTATCGGCAATAAATTGTGTCTTCGAGGGAAGGGGATATAACACGGACTGGATCGGTTTCGGCAAGCCTTTGCTCGAGAGATCGATAGCGGAGCCCGTAATGGTTATTGGAGCAGGAGGCGCCGCGAGGGCAGTGATCTTCTTTTTGAGGAAAGCAGGTGTTAAGAGGGTTAAACTATTAAACCGAACGCTTTCCAGGGCGGAAAAGATCAAAGAAGAGTTCGAGATACCGGGGCGGTTTGAAATATCTGTCTTTCCATTTCAGTCAATCAGAGAGGTTGCTTCGAGGAGTATGAGCATAGTCAACGCTTCCTCTCTTGGAATGAACGGAGAGGAAACGGGGATCACCTCTGAAGAACTTGTCGGTATGAGCCTCGTTTACGACTTGATCTACTGGAAAACGCCCTTGATAAAACTTTCAAATGACTGCGGAGTAGAAACCGTTCTTGACGGAAGAGATATGCTGCTTCATCAGGCCCTAGAGAATCTCAGAATTTGGGGTCTGCCTTCGGGCGAGGTCTTCGAAAAGGCGTTCTGGGAAGTGGTGCAATGAAGTTTACCGTAGCAGGGGATTCACATGGCAGCGGCGTCTTCGGGCTTATCGAGGAGTTGCCTTCTGGTGTCACTCTTTCAATCGAAGAGATAGATAGACAGCTACGACGAAGGCAGAAGAGCTATGGCAGGGGAGAAAGGATGAAGGGCGAAGAGGATAGGGCAAACGTGAAGTCCGGTCTTTGGAAGGACCTTACGACTGGTGCCCCTCTTCTGATTGAGATAGAGAATAAGGTTTCCAGTGCCGAGAAGAGCGTGAGAAGCATTCCGAGGCCCGGACATTCCGATTATGCTGCGTGGACGAGATACAAACTGAATGATCTGGCGGTTTATGCAGAGCGAAGCAGTGCAAGATGGACTGCAGCACTTACGGCTATCGGTTCGGTCGCGTCTCAGATTCTTCAAGAGCTTGGAGTTACCGTGTGCAGTTCAGTCATAGAGATCGGAAAGGTCAGCTGTGAACGGCCCTTGGGGAGCGAATGGATTTCGAGAGATCGTGGATCTTCGGAGTTTTGTTACGATGAAATCGCCTACGTAGAGATGTTGAAGGAGATCGATACTGCAAGGGAGCTTGGGGAGACCCTTGGGGGAAGATTTGTTGCAATCGCCGATGGAATACCGGCGGGGACCGGAGGATACGGCAGTCTCTTTGAAAGACTCGACTCAAGAATCGGGAAACACTTCATGGCGATTCCCTCAGTTAAGGGTATATTCATTGGAAATCCAGATGTGAGCCTTCGAGGAGGCGAATACCACGATAAGCTCTACATAAAAGACGGGATAGTTTTCAGGCAGACGAATAACGCCGGCGGTATCGAGGGTGGGATATCAAACGGCGAACGAATCGTTGTTGAGGCAAGCGTGAAGCCGATTCCTTCCTTGAGGAGGGGAATCTCTTCCGTAGACTTGAGCGACTTGAATGAAACAAAGACTCCTTACGTTCGTTCTGACACTACGGCCGTTCCGGCGGCTGCAGTCGTAGGAGAGTCTATGCTCTCGCTCTTGCTGCTTGAGGCGATTCTCGAAAGATTTGGAAATGGCGATTTCTGCTCGATAAAAAGGAGGGTGAAGGATGAGAGTGTTCCTAATTGGGATGATGGGTTCGGGGAAGAGCACGATAGGTAGAATCCTCTCTTCGGTTCTCGACAAAAAATTCATAGATATGGATTCGGAGATCGAAAGGGCTAAGGGAATGAGCATAAGTGAGATTTTTGAGAAAGAGGGAGAGAGAGAATTCAGAAGACTGGAGAAGAACCTTCTGAAAGAGCTCGTCCGGAGCGACGAGATTGTCGTATCGACGGGCGGGGGTGTAATTCTGGACAATGAGAATCGTCAGATATTGAAGGGAGAGAATTCCGTCTATCTCAGGCTCCCTCCAGCAGATCTATACAGAAGGGTAAGTGTGAAGGGCCGCCCGCTACTGAAGGAAGGGAAGGAAAGCATTTTCAGGATTTGGGAAGAACGAAGGGAGCTCTATGAGCAGTTCCCATCCGTCGATACTTCGAATCAGACCCAGTGGGAGACCGTTGCAGCGATATCTATGAAAATCGCCGCCGGTGAAAGAAAGACGCTTGATAGCAGTTCTCACCCTGTCTCAATATCACCGGGTGGGTTCAAATCTATAGGTAGGATGTCGAATACGGTAGTCTCAAGAAGGGTTCAGAGGATCTTTTCCGAATGGATTCCCTCTTCGGCTCTCTCCATAGATGATGGTGAAGAAGCAAAGGGATTTCATACACTCTTTCAAATCTATGAATATCTCATGGAACGGGGAGTTTCTAGAAGTGACATGGTGGTCGGTGCAGGCGGAGGAACTGTAACGGATCTCGTTGGATTCGCTTCCTCTACATTCAAGAGGGGTCTTCCTATAACTCTATATCCGACGACTCTTCTAGCTCAAGTAGATGCTTCAATAGGCGGAAAAAATGGGCTGAACTTCAAAGGATGCAAAAATGTAGTCGGCAACTTCTATATGCCCTATGAGACAATCATAGATCCAGTAGTAACGCTTTCGATGGACGAAGGCCGGTTTGAAGAAGGTCTGGTAGAGGCCTTCAAGATATTCCTTATCACGGGCCGATGGTATGAGGATTTCAAGAGCAGTTGCAGAGAACTGAAGAATAGGAATCTGAGAGCCCTGAGTGAGATGCTGGAAGAAGCCGTAAGGCAGAAGGATAGAATAGTAGCGATTGATACGCGAGAAACAGGAATGAGAAGAATTCTGAATCTTGGCCACACACTGGGACATCTCTACGAGCCATTAACAGGAGTCTCGCACGGAATGGCCGTGGCATGGGGTCTGGAAAGAGAGATGCACTACTTCGCAAATCTAGGTCTTATAGATGAGGAAATGTACAGAGAAGTCTCGGAAACGCTATCGGAAATCATTGGCCTGGATTTTCCGCAGCTACCTGTCGAAGATGCTTTAAGACTACTTAGAAATGATAAGAAGGCAACGACCTCGGAGAACATGGAGATAGAGATACCTCTCGTAAGGAAGCCCGGCTCCTTTGAATTTGCAAAGGTGAGACTGGACGATCTATTGGCCGTGGTCGTATGAAAATACTAATATTGAACGGACCAAACCTGAATATGCTTGGGATGAGAGAAAAAAGCCTTTATGGTAACTTCACATACAGTGAACTCTGTGAAGCCATCGAAAGAAAGTGCCTGGAAAGCGGGGTTTCAAGTGAATTGTTCCAGTCCAATCACGAAGGAGAGCTTATAGACAGGATTCACAACATCGACTATGATGCAGTCGTTATAAATGCCGGCGCACTCACCCATTACAGCTACTCGCTTAGAGACGCGCTTGAATTGTTCAAAGGGATCAAGATCGAAGTCCACATCTCAAACATCTTCTCTAGAGAAGAGTTCAGAAGCAAGTCGGTTATCTCTCCGGTATGCAGCGGAACAATCGCAGGACTTGGACTGCAGGGATACTTGCTTGCGATAGAATATGCAGTTTCACATCTTAAATCGCTGACGGATCGGGAGGCGACAAAGTGAAGGCTATAAGGGGAGCAACATCTATTGAAGCAGATTGCCCTGAAGAGATAAGAGACTCAGTGATTGAGCTCATGGAGGAGATATTCAGCAGGAATGAGATAACCGAACTGCACTCCGTTATTTTTACTGTTACCAAAGATATAACTTCCTACAATCCAGCAACTGCTTTCAGAAAAGTGTTCAATCAAAGCGATGTTGCACTTCTGTGCCTCTATGAAGCCTCCTTCGAAAACTCTCCGGGTGGGATTATCAGGGTGCTTCTCCATTGCGAGTCGGAGACGAAGAATTTCGTATATCTACGACGAGCTAAAAATCTCCGGCCCGACAAGGCGCAGGCAGGAGACTCGAAGGCATGAAGGTCCACATAATAGGAGTCGGTTCGATCGGGGGATCGATTGCATTGAGGCTTTCGAAGCGTGGCCATGAGGTCTCGGTCTTCGACGAGAATGTTGTGACAACAGAGATGCTTAGAAAGAAGAATCCAAGCATTGAAGTATCTTCGGATGTCTTTATGCCGAGGGATCTGACCGTTATAGCACTCCCCATGAACTCAGAGGAGAAGCTGCTACTGTCGGCCGATTTTAGCGGGCCGGTATTTGATGTCGCTAGTGTAATGAGACCCTTCCAGGAGATAGCGAGACTCAGGAAGATAAGATTGATAAGCGGCCATCCCATGGCCGGCAACGTACACAAGGGTCCGGCCGGCTGGGACGAATCGATGTTCGATGGCCGCATATTCCTTTTTTCTCCGGGAGAGTTCGCAACCGGAGAGGACCTTGACCATGTGCTGATGGTGGTAACTGAACTGGGATCTTCTCCCGAATACCTCCCGCCAGAGAGGCACGATTATATAGTAAGCAGAATAAGCCAGACAGCCTATTTTCTTTCGAGAACGCTGTTGAGACTGGGCGGTGATTTCGAAAAGTACTCTGGACCGGGTTACGGTTCGACTTCAAGACTTGGAAGACAGAACATGGATATGGTTTTAGATATGGCCAGATTTAATGGTCCGAATATTGCATCTTCGCTGGAGGAAGCAGAGAGGTATTTGCATAGTATCAGAACTGCCATCGAAATGGGAGACATTGATAAGTTGCAGGAAATCATCTCTATTCGTCAGTGAATAAGGGATGAGGAAAACCAAACCCTCCGAACTACCGAAAACACGAAAACGGTTCATAAAAGACAACTGTAGTCTCGATGAAGATTCCACTTCACACCTGAAGAAGGGTAGGTACAACAATCACAAAGCTTTTGTCAAGAGGCTAATTTCATCACTTCCTGAGAGCATGATTACCGAATCCAGGAGCTGTTTATCACAGAAAAACCCTCTGCTTTCAAAGAAACGTTTTGGCCCGTTTGGAAATGGGCTTCTGACTCCAGACAACACCTCGATTCTCTCATATTTGCGTCGTTTGCTTTCAGCGATGACTTCATCAATCAACTCTCCCCTGAAATCAAGTGGCTCATCGGGAGAGCTGTATATACAGGTTATGAATGCTGTACGATCGTTCTTCGGTATAGAATAGGGAGAGTAAGAGGAAGGAATCACTTCGCAGAAGGCAACGGGTCTCTTATTGAAATATGAAACAAAGCCAAAAATCTTGTCTTCCCCCCGAAATCGATTGTACCAGTTAACTTTCTCTTCTGTTCCTCTACCGGTACCATTGGTGCAGACATTACACGCATCCTTTAACGACTCTCGTGAATAAGGCCTGAGATTGTCACACTTTCCAGACGGTTTATCTGCTGTTTCATTTTGCGGAGCTACCGTCCTAAAACCCTTGACAATCTCAACAATAAAATTAGCCGGAACAGGACCTGCAATCATGTGATTTTTGTGAACTAACGAAAAAGGAAAGAATACGGGGAGATCCGAACCTACTTCAGCCAGGTTGAATTCGATCAGTCTAAGCCCAAGAACACGAGCCGCACTTCTAGCCTGCAGCAATGCAAGCTGATTCCAAGGACACTGGTCGTCAAAATAATAGACGCTCATCTCTTCGGTAGTCATTCAAACTCCAGATTACTTTCTTACAAGAGTGTATACTAAGTCTTTCGTCACTTCTTCTCTAAAAATGTAGAAACCAGCATTTTTCAGCCACTGATCGTACCAGCTCTTCAATGGTTTGAAATTATAGTTGCCGTTGCCATCTATGTACTCACCCACCACCACTGGGAAACCACTTTTCTTGAGAGAGTCATGTCTGGACTTTGCCTCTTCTTCTTCGCTGACTCCGGTAACGATAAGTCCTACACCGCTAGTTTTGACGGACCTCATTATTTTCAGAAGGGTCCTAGACCACAGCTCAGGGTGGAGTCTCTGAAGTATTCCAACTGCCACGAACCCTTCAAATATACCAAGCAAGTTGAAATCGGAGAGTCCGATGTTCATAATTCGGATACCCTTTGTCTGTTTAACTGCTTTATTGCAGGAAACACCCACAACTCTTAGATTCATGTCTTTCATCAGAGGCCAGAAATCCGAGGAGTTACAACCAAAGTCTGCGATGATATTTGATTCTTCTAGAAAACCTGCCATTCGAAGTATAAAATCCTGTAATTTCTCCTTCTCTATTTCGAAGGCGACAGGCGTCTTCTCAAGTGCTTTTTCTCTATATTCTTCAAGCCATTCTCGTCTTTGCAATCTACTCACCTACTATATTGAGATTGTATCCGAGGAGGAAAGATAATCAAACAAAAGTCTTGACTCTAATTGTCAGAAATGGTAATTTATCTTCACCTCTTCAATCTTCGACTCTCCAAACCTATAGGATATTTCTGCTACAAAAGTGAGCGATGCGTCTCTATCGGCCGCGTAATAGACAGTTTTTGCTAATTCCTGCGAATTGTCTAACGGTAGAAAGAGAGTCTCTCTCGTATCCTCTCCTTCAACAACCTTTATCGCCGCTTCAGAAATTCTAAGCTCTTCATCTCTGGAATACTGCGTGTAAAGATCAAATGAGTAGTGAATCTTGTCCGTTTCAAGAAGCCAGGCATGTCCAAGCAGCTGATAGCTCTGAACGTTGTAAAGATCTTGAGGAATGGCAAATTCGTTGCTAAATGTCTCTTTGTCGCCATCTATAACTCTGACCTGACCGCGATATGTTTCGTCGGGCAAGAGCTCGATCATGGCAGTAAAGACACCGTTCTCTGATTTGAGCTCATAGGAACGAACCTCTGCATCTTCATCGATTACATTGAGAAGCAAATGACTTCCTTCAGTGAATTCAGAAAGAGTAACTGAGGCCTTGAGTGCTACTTCTTCAAGAGTTGTCGAAGATCTGGTGAAGTGAACCGATTTGACAAAATCACCGGATTGCTCGATTCGGTTTCGAATATCGGTTACAACTGTATCGAGAGAGGCAACTCTCGATTTGAGAGTGAAAAGGTCGGTGCGGACTGTCAAAATCTCTTCCAAGAGTTTGTTCGATGTAATAACTGTTGTTGCGAGATTAACGATTGCAGCCGCCGAAATCAATACAACCAATAACAAGGCGATGCCCTTACTCATAACATCATCTCCTACTGAGTATTCACCCCGGCAATTTGAATAATATCACGATTTTCGTCTTTGCTCAAACACAATGGAATTCGATGCAATATAATTTACTAAAAGGGGGTCAGAAGATGATTGTTGAGAATGTGAAAAGGCTGAGAAGTGAAATACCTGATTATGTGACCATTGTAGCTGCATCGAAAACGAGAACTGCTTCAGAAATTCTAGAGCTTCTGGAAAGTGATTTGAGAGATGTCGGTGAGAACTACGTCCAGGAGGCTGAAGGGAAGTTCGAAGCTATAGGTAACAAAGCTAGATGGCATTGCATCGGGCACTTACAGAGAAACAAAGTGAAAAGGGCGGTAGAGATTTTCGACATAATTCAGACCGTAGATTCATTCAAGCTCGCAGAGGAGATAGACAAGAGATGCTCATACCTTAGTAAGAAGATGCCGGTTATGATCGAGGTTAACAGCGGCAGAGAGGAGAACAAGGCAGGAGTCTTTCCGGAAAGTGTTCTGCAATTGATAACTGAGATCTCGCCGCTCAAGAATATTGGTGTGGTCGGTCTAATGACTATGGGACCTTTCACAGAGGATCCCGAAGAGATTAGGCCTAGTCTGAGGCTTACAAGGAGGCTTTTTGAAGAGATCTCAAAAGCGAAGATCGAAGGAGTCGAAATGAAGAACCTGTCGATGGGAATGTCCAATTCCTACAGGGTTGCGATCGAAGAGGGTTCGAACATGGTTAGACTGGGAACAATTATCTTCGGAGAGCGACAATAGTAGTTCGGCCAGTTGATCCCTTTGCGATTGGGAGTAAACGGGGTCAACCCTTTGCGGGATTTTTTTCGAGATTCAAATGTTCAATGCCTTAGAGAGATTAGAGTCGAACAGAGAACTTCACAAAGTCCTTGGCTTATGAAAATCAAGTACTGTTGGCATTTGTGAGCAGCTCTAGCCCTATTCTCATTCTCTTCGTGTCGACTTCCAGGACCCTTACCTTCACAATCTGACCTACGCTCAATACCTCGAGAGGGTCTCTAACCCTTCTTCCCATTTTGCTCTTGTGAATAAGGCCATCCTGCTTGACTCCTATGTCAACGAAGGCTCCGAAATCTACGACGTTTCGAACAGTCCCCTCCAGTTCCATCCCCGTGGACAGGTCTTCCATGGAAAGGACATCCGTTCTAAGGATCGGTTTTTCGAGTTCCTCCCTGGGGTCTAAACCTGGCTTTTTCAGCATGCCCACAACTTCTCTCACGGTTATTGGATTGAATCCCTTCTCCTTAGAAAAAGCGTCGAGATCGATCTCGTCGAGTTTTGCCGGGACTTCTTCTTTTTTTGTGAACAGCTCCTCTGGGTCAAAGTCAGCGCTATTGAGGATATCTCTGGCTATCTCATAACTTTCGGGATGAACGGAAGTCCCATCGAGAGCCTCTGATCCATTGATGATTCTACAGAAACCGGCCGCCTGCTCGAAGGCCTTTGGGCCTAAACCTGAGACCTTCAGCAGTTCCTTTCTGCTCCTGAACCCTCCGTTTTCAGCTCTATGCTTTACAATGTTCAGTGCGGCTCTAGAGTTTAATCCGGAGATGTATTTGAGCAAATGCTCCGATGCAGTGTTTAGATTGACACCCACTAGATTAACTACAGACTCGACCTCTCTGTCGAGCGTCTTCTTCAGTTCCGACTGATTGACATCGTGCTGGTACATGCCGACTCCAATAGCTTCCGGGGGGATTTTCACGTATTCGGCCAGTGGGTCCTGAACCCTCCGCGCAATCGAGATCGCTCCTCTTGTTGTTACATCTTCGTTCGGGAACTCCTCAATCGCAACTTTTGAGGCAGAGTAAACCGAAGCACCCGACTCCGTTACAATCATATATTTGACGGGAAGTTTGTACTCCTTTATCAGCCTGCTTACAAAGACCTCGGTTTCTCTGGAACCTGTACCGTTGCCGATAGATATGAGTTCGACCTCTAAGGTATTTATTGCCTGAACTACCTTCATCGAAGAGTTTATGTAGTCGCTCTGAGGTGGGGTCGGAAATATCACATCATGATAGAGAAGAGAGCCGTCCTTTCCGATAACCGCCACTTTGCATCCGGTCCTGTAACCCGGGTCGATACCCATTACAACTTTTTCGCCGAGAGGAGGCTGGAGGAAGAGATCCCTGAGATTTCTGGCGAAAACATGGATAGCCCTTCCCTCGGCCTCTTCTCTTATGATGTTTCTCACTTCTCGTTCAATAGAAGGCATAAGCAACCTAGAGTAAGAATCGGACGAAGCCTCTACCAGTTCTTCATAGTAGGCTAGATAGTCTTTCCAACCTATGGAGTCTCTTAGAGAAGGCAGAATATCGAAGGGCAACTCCAGCTTCAACGAGAGAATCTCTTCTCGTTCGCCCCTGAAAAGAGCCATAATCTGGTGAGCGGCCAGTCTAGAGAGCGGTTGAGAGAAGTCGTAGTAGTCCCTGTAAACCTCGCGCTCATCCTGCTTATCGGAATTAGAGCTTTTGATTGCCCCTTTAGCCTTTAGTTGATTTCTTAGCCTTTCCCTCACGGATATCTCCTGAGAAAACTCTTCGGCGAGAATATCCCTGGCTCCTTCGAGAGCCTCTTCTGTCTGAAATATCTCCTTTTCTGCATCGACAAACGTAAGGACGAAGGTTTCGTCCTTAATCCTTGAAGTCTTCAGGAAATCTGCCAGCGGTTGTAACCCCTTTTCCCTCGCTTTGTCTGCTCTGGTTTTCTTCTTCGATTTGAAGGGAAGATAAAGGTCCTCAACCAGCTGAAGGTTTTTTGCATTACTGATGGCTGCTTCCAGTTCCTCGGTGAGTTTGCCCTTTTCTTCAATTATTCTCAGGACTTCTTCTTTTCTGGAGCGAAGCTTCTTGGCGTATTCGAGCGCATCGGAGATCTCTCTTAACTGTATCTCGTTCAGTTCTCCGGTCTTTTCCTTTCTGTATCTGGCGATGAATGGTATAGTCTTTCCTTCTTCAAGCAGTTCAACGGCATTTTCAACTTTCCATCTCGGTAGAGCAAGAGAGTTAGCAATGTCTGTAACAATTTCATTCATCCGATGTGACCTCCAGAACCGTCTTTATGCTCTCTATAGGGAATGAACCGTAAGCCGTTTCGTTTGAGAGAACAACTCCTCCGAATCCCTGCCTTTGAATGTCCTTCAGATGACAAAGCTCACTCCTGGTAGCGAAGGGATGGTCAACCATGTGTTCAAGAACCTCACCAGCCATGAGCACCGGTTTGTAGAGTTTGCGGAGATTGTCCGAGAAGAATGTATAGAAATCTACGAGGCCTCGCGCCCCCAGCTGGGCTCCAAGGTCACCTCTGCAGAACCAGATTTCGTCACTTGAAGCCGAGATCTCTTCTATTCTGGAGAACGGAAGCTCTCTTTCGATCTTAGAAGCTACTTCTCTTCCAGAGAGTTCCTTCAATTCGATTACCTCGCTTGGACTGGAAACAAAGGAGAGCGCATATCTTACGAAGCCGTACTTCTTTGTGGCAAGCACGATGTCTGAATCTCTGGAGGAGAGTTCAATCTGATTTATCGGATGGGGCGATATATTCATGCCTTTGGCCGGTCGGATAACGCCGCCTCTCAGAACCATTGCTCTTGCGAAATCCGCCTCGAGTTTGAGTACCTGCAGTTCAATCCTGCCATCCTCTATTGACACTCTCATCCCGGGAGAGAGGTATGAAAGGGTTCTGGGATCAACCGCTATGCTTCTCAACTGAGATGATTGACAGCCAAGAACAACCTGTTCCCCAGCCTTCACTTCCATTATTGGCTGACTTCTGGACAGCCGAAGCTTGGCACCCTGTAGATCTATATACATAGGAAGAGTACAGTTATCTTCGTAGTAAGAGATGAATTTCTGAAGCTCTTCAAGAGAAACGTGAGAAGAATTGAATCGTATGGCCGATGCTCCCGACATTTCGATCGATTTGAGAAGTTTCCGGTCATTTATTGTGGCAACAATTGAGAACTCTCCCATCTAGATCACCTCTAAAGAGATTATATCAGCAACGCGATTTGAGAACTTAGTGTTTTGAGAATGAAGAATTCAGTGGAATTTGATCGAATGATGCTCCTAAATGAAGGCTTAAACTAGAGGATCTTACAGAATTAGTAACTTTAGGGAGAAAAGGCGCTTCATCTATCCTGGGAACTAGATTAGTCCTTCCGCTATGCATTGCTCAAGAGTCTTTACGATTTCCGAATCATACAAAGTACCGGACTGAGACTTAAGCTCTTCGAGTGCGTCCTCGCAACTCATAGCTTCTCTATAGGGTCTTCTCGATGTCATCGCGTCGAATGAATCGGCGACGGCCACAATTCTGGCTTCCAATGATATCTCATCTCCCTTCAGTCCATCGGGATATCCAGTGCCGTCAACTCGCTCATGATGATGCCTAATAATGTCATGAGTGTCTTCAAGAAAATTCCCTTTTACCATCTGACATCCGAAAACCGGGTGCAATTTGATTATTTCAAATTCCTCTCTGTTCAGTCTTGATGGTTTCTTCAGAATTGAATCATCGATCTCAATTTTTCCAATGTCGTGAAAGAGAGCCCCCATTGCTATGACCTCCTGTCTTTCTGAAGGAATACCAAGTCTTTTTGCAATAGCAAGAGACACATCTCTCACTCTTTTGCCGTGTCCATGAGTGTACGAGTCTTTAAGTTCTACGCGAGCAAGAATATCTTTCATAACTGAAATGTTATTGCTAATGTACTTGAACAATGGTTTTGAGGAAACGTGCAACAATCTTACATCAGTCTTGGGTTTTAGCTCTACAGGTACTTTGAGGTTATGGGCATAGAAATAATCGCCTGGTTCAAGGTTTTCCTCTTTTTCGGAGTAATTGCAGGAAATTATCCCATTCAAAACATAGTAAAACTCAAGCAAATCTCCACCCGGGAAGGTGTCTAGAAAGGTAATTACACCTGCATGCAACTCGTAAATCGAAATTTCTACGCCATCACCGTGGGCCAAAAGTGAAAGTGACGAGTTCTTTTGAACAACTGTCTCGATCGTTTCGTTAGCTTTGCACACTTTAAAGCCTTCCATCTCTTCCCCCAAATGAAGCTGATAAAGAAACCATGATAATCATATAGAGTCTATCATATAATGTCACGGAGATTCCATGTAATCAAAAAATGCCGTAGTTGTCTACGGCATTTAATACTGATGATAGTCAAAAGCTGCTAGACTAATCGTCGATTATGAGAATCGGATCGATCAAGAAAATCTTATATCCTAGCCTTACTGGAACATAATAGCAAATTGCCTTATATCCTAGTTCTTCGATTTTTGTTATGGCACTCTGGGAAATCAAGAACGCTCTCTCGGCAAGATCGTTTCCGAGATTGTCTATTAGAGTCTTATAGGCCACCGGTGACATGCCCTTCTCTTCGTAATGTTCCGTGAGTTTTTCGGCCTTCTGAACTGTGGTCTCGATTAAAGACTCAATCTGCTCGTTTGCCGATTCGGCGATGTCCTCCGCCAATTCTAGCGACGAACCAATTGCAGATGACGCAAAGGACAATACGAAGAGGAGTACTAATGTATAAGCCAATACTCTTTTCATACCAACTCTCCTCCTTTGTATTTCTTCGAATGTATTAATCATATCATATAATCTATTGATTTCAAATCTCGACTGAAATACTATAAGGCTCTCTGAGAAATTACAATTAGTGAAGAGCTATTGACAGCATGGGATGTGATATTCTGTAATTATTGCTCCTTTGAGAAAGAGAGGTGATCCTTGTGAGGAAGTTTGTCGATTTGACCAGAGTTGTCGAAGATAACCAGCCAGTGTATCCTGGTGACGATCCCACAAGGTTGTGCAGGTCGAGAGTCTTGAACGAAGATGGATACAACAATCACAGACTAGAAATAAGTATGCACTCGGGAACCCACATAGACGGTCCCATGCATCTCACCCAATCGGATCTCTATGTAGATCAGATCGAGATCAACAGACTTATTGGCAAGGGAGTCCTTATTGATGTGAGAGGAGAGACAGAGATAGCAATGAAGTCTCAGTATGAAGATGCGATCTCTGAAGACTCGATTGTTCTTTTCTGGACTGGTCGGGATTCACTGTTTGGCAGCGAGGACTATTTCTTGAAGAACCCATTCCTTACTTCCGAACTGGCTGAATTTCTGGTAGAGCGCAGAACAAGAATGGTTGGCTTCGACTCATCTTCTCCGGATCGATACCCTTACGATATCCACGGAATTCTTTTCGGTGGAGGCTGTCTCATCGCAGAGAACCTGACCGGTCTTGAAAACCTGTCGGATTCGAAAGAGCTGGAAGTCTTCGCGATTCCGTTGAAGATCCATGCTGATTCCTCTATAGCCCGAATCTTTGCCGCAGTCAGATAGAGGAGAAAAACCTTGAAGATTCAGGCAGTCGGCAGCAGGGGAGTTTTGTTTACCTTTCAGGACGGAGATTCACCGATGGGTGGGGAAACGTCTGTCTATTTAATAGAAGGGGTAGACCGCTTTTATTTGTGTGATACGTTTCTTGGAAGTAGATTTATGAACGTTGTTAAGGATCGAATTAAAGAAAGTCCCAGAAAGGATCTCGTGATCTTTAACTCACATTCTGATTATGACCACGTCTGGGGGAACGGAGCGTTCGAGGGGTGCGAAATCGTTGCCCATGAACTTGCAAGAAAAAGAATGGAAGAAAGATGGGACTACGATTTCGAAAATCTGGAAAGATTTCGCGACGGAGATGTTCTGAAAAGACTTCCAAGTATCACCTTCAGTGATCGGTTGGTCTTTGAAGATGACGAAATAGAATTTCGTTATATGCCGGGACACACTCTCTGTTCTTCGGTATGTATCGACAGAAGGGATTCGGTAATCTTCGTAGGAGATCTTGTTGAAGATCCTTTACCACTTACTCTCTGGAGAGATCTGGTAACCTTCACGGAGAGTTTGAAGACTATACTTAAGATGTCGTATCGGACCGTAATTTCTGGACACTCCGGAATCGTCGGCGACAATCTCGTGAGAAGGAATCTGGAGTATCTGAAGGTTCTTTTCCTTGGTGAAGAAATAGATGTTGAAGAAGGCGAAGAGACACATTCCTTCAACACAAAGTATCTCGAGTTTCTGCATTATGAAGATATGGCAAGAAAAATTCTTGGCGATAGGTTTGACTTCGTGCAGTTCAAGAGAGAGTTTTGGCAGATGCTCGGAGTCGAAAGGAAATCTTTGAAATTTGAATCGAGATTGATCCGGCAGACTCCTTCTGAAAGACTTGAAGAGATCTGGCCGCAATATGAAGAGCTTTTGATGAATAGAAAGTATTTCGAATGAAAGAGAGTAGAATATTTGGCAAATCTTAGATGGAGGTGAGAGGATGTTTGGATTCACGATTATTCCTTTGATCATCGGCATCACGGTGGTAGTGGGACTGATTATGTACTTCACGATTGCAAGGTGAAACGAGTGACAGAGGCTTATAAGCCAGCATAGCTCTTATTTTCCTTATCCTTTCAAGTGAATGCTTTTTTGAATATTTCCATGAATGGAACCTTCGGTTGTCTTTGCTCTTCGATCTTAAACTGCTGCCCCTCAAACGTTAGGAATGATTGAAGGGCAGCTCGATGCATCACTAAACTACTTTAGAGCGATGTTACAATCTCAGGATACTCTCTTTACTGATTACTGAGTTACATCCCTTCCGAGGCCGAGTGCATTCGGACGTATGCATCTTCGCCCCACACGGCAGAGAAGCGATTCTGGGAGTAGTAGGTTGCCGCCTGCTGGAGCAACCCATCCTTACAGGGTATCAAGACCTGGACACCGTATTTCTGGGCGAGTTCGCCGATTATTTCGGCTTCAAGCGCTAGAACTTCGGTTTCCATGTATGATCTCGCCGTGTGCAGTGCCTCGAGAATCCACCCTCTTTGCTCTTCGCTCAGTCTCTTCCATGTGGCCTCGCTAATTGTCGGGTTTACCGATTCGATTTGATGGCCGGTAAGTATGATGGTCTTTATCGAATCAATGCACTCTTCAGCTGTAACGCATTCAAGGAGCATTTCCGCGCCCTGAATCGAGCCGCAGCTCATCGCATCTTCGAGAGTGCTCTGACCCATATAGACGGGAGATGCGCCAAGAGCTTTGCAGGCGTCGAATGAGCCCTGGTAACAGCTTGAGCAGAGTCTCAGCCCTTCTAGTTGCGAAGGATCTTCGATACCGCTTATGGTTTCGTTTAGGAAGAGATGATGACTACCGCTGTACCAGTTGTCGAGCACCCTAACTCCGGAGTTTGCTGCGGCTCTATCGAGAAGCTCTGTCATGATTCCGCTCTCCATGGCCTTGTCCATGTGTTCCGCATCCTCGAAGAGGTAAGCTGCAGAGAAGATCGAGAGTTCAGGAAGGAAGAGCAGGTCGGCAATTGTGCACAGGCTGCAGTCGAATGCCATTACTTCCATTCCGTTGATTACACCGGAAAGAAGTTCTTCGGGGCCGTGGTTATTAGTATGAAAGATCCTGACGTAAATGTCGCCTCTGCTAAGAGTGTTTACGGTGCTTGCGAAGACCTTCATCGCTTCAACTTTAATATTATCCACGGGAGCAGAGGTAAAGGCGCTTATGAATATGCTGTACTCCTCTTCTTCCTCCCCTTCTCTGTAGAAGCCATCGACGGCTTCTACTGGTTCATCTCCTTCCCTGGATGAAGCTGCCGAAGATGCAAAATAGTAGAACTGGGGATCTTCGTATTCCTCTCCTTCTCTGTAGAATCCTCTCGCCTCCATGTTTTCTAGAGTGACTGCTTCCAGGTTATCCGGATTATCCTTGACAGGGGGGACATTTGCTGCGAAGTTGTAGAACTCAGGCACTTCTTGTTCTCCATCCGGGTAGAATCCTCTTGCCTCCATGTTTTCTCTTTTATATGGATCTTCGTTTGTTTCAGCCGAAGTCCATTTGAGTATCTCCTCGAGAGAGATTTCTGGAACCTCGGAAAAAACCGATCCGCCAAGCAGTATTAGTGAGACTAAGAGAAAGACTGATACTAGCTTCATTCTTCTCATGTAATCTCCTCCTCGGGCCAATAAGGCCTCTTATCGGTTCGATCGCTTTATGTAAGGACGATATATACCCAGCGGTCTTTTCCTATCGCAACGAGAGTATATACCCCGAATAAGCAGCTGAAGGGGTACATTTGCTTCTAAGTTAATGGGAACACTTCAAAAAAATCCAGCAAACAAGATTCGTTAGCTATCCGTTCTTTGCATGCCTGTCAACTGGACTGGATTAGTGTATTATGATAGCAGGTCGTCTCTGAAATGGAGGGTTTTGCTTGAGATTCAGAAGTTCCGAAGAAAGAGCGAGAGCAATGGGGACGATGAAGATCCCTTCGCTTCTCATAGGTCTTTCGATTCCTTCAATAATTGCAATGTTGACAAATGCTATCTACAATCTTGTCGATACTTTCTTCATTGGGCGGATAGGCACAAGCGCCGTAGGCGCAGTTGCAGTTGCCTTTCCCATATTCAATCTCATAGGAGCCGTCGGCCTGACGTACGGTGTGGGGGCCGCTTCATATGTTTCGCGTCTACTTGGTGCCGGAGATAAGAGGCAAGCCGATAAAGCAGCATCCACGGCTCTCTTTACAAGTTTTGCCACGGGAATTGCCTTCACAATACTGGGGCTTATATTCCTTGATCCTCTTCTTACCGCTTTTGGAGCTACCGAGACTATTATGGAGTACGCGAGGGAATACACAATGATAATTATCATGGGGTCGATATTTACCATGATGAACATGACCATGAACAATCTCGTTAGGGCGGAAGGCAACGCCCAGAGATTCATGGTTGCTATGGTTTCTGGAGCTCTTCTCAATGTTGCGCTCGATCCTGTCTTCATCTTCGGATTTGGAATGGGGATCACGGGAGCGGCCGTTGCGACGGTCATCTCTCAGTCTATCTCGACGATTATCATACTCGAGTACTTCGTAAGAAAGAAGAGTTACACAAATCTATCGATAAGACTGTACAGGTTTTCTCTTCAGATATACTCAGAAATCTTCAAAATTGGGCTCCCGACATTCCTTCGGCAATCCTTGTCGAGTTTCGCCGTCGCGCTCTTGAATAACGCTGCTGGAAACTACGGGGACCATGCCGTTGCGGCCGTCGGAATAACAATGAGGGTTCTCATGTTGGGCATGATGGTTCTATTCGGTTACGGTCAAGCCTTTCAACCGGTTGCGGGCTATAATTACGGTGCGAAGAAGTTTTCGAGGGTTTTCGAAGCTCTGAGATTTTCGGTGATCGTGACAACGGTTTTTGCATCGGTTTTTGCCATAATCGGATTGACTATACCGGATTCGATTATCAGCATCTTCAGTAACGATCCCGAAGTGATCGACGTGGGTTCCAGAGCCTTTAGGGCGGTAAACATCTTCTTTCCGACATTCGGCTTCGTCATAACTTTTACAGTCCTATTTCAGGCTCTTGGAAAGGGATTCGCGGCAGGATTGCTGTCGATGTCGAAACAAGGTTTCTTCCTTATCCCGGCAGTAATCTTTTTGCCAAGGTTCTTCGGGCTCAACGGGGTCATTTACTCTCAGACAGTTGCAGATTTCTTTACTCTGTTTGTTGCCGCAATTCTTGCCGTAGCGATTGTCAAGAAACTGAAGGTTCAAAGTAGGGAGCTTTCTCTTGCAGAGAAAGGTGGCCAGTGATTCCTAGAAGATCAACGGCGGATGACCATCTTTCATTATAGCCCACGACATATCTTTTGAAGTGTGCCCAATCCCGATATTTCCATACCTATCGATTGCTATTAGACCGCATTCGCACTCGGAGTATCTTGCTCTCTCCAGAGCTATGTCAACTGCTTTTTGGGCTGGATACTGTTCCATAAAGAAAGCTACCAGCCTGCTCAGAGTGAGTTTCATAATCTTTTCTCCATGGCCCGTTGCAGAAACTGCACCGAATGAGTCTGCGTAGGTTCCTGCACCGATAATTGGAGTATCGCCGACCCTTCCGAAACTCTTCATTGACATTCCGCCTGTCGACGTCCCTGCAACCATTCTTCCATGGTCATCTATGGCAACCGCTCCACAGGTGGAGTGATACTCTTGTGCCTTTCTGGCCAGCGAGATGCTTTTCCCAAAACGTGTCTTTTCGCCTCTTTCAATTCTTTCCAGTTCACCCTTCCACTGCTGGTATCTGTGAGGAACAACGAGGGCGTCATCTCTGGGAAATTCCAATACTTTAACAAATTCCTCTAGTTCGGCTCCTGCGAGCAAAACATGATCGGTTTGCTCCATGACGGCCCGTGCCACCATTATGGGATGCAGAATTCTCTTCAGCCCGGAAACTGCTCCCGCATTCAGATTATTGTCCATTATCGCGGCGTCCATTTCAATCTGGCCATTGTAGTTAAGTACCGATCCCCTGCCGCAATTAAATGTAGGGTTCTCTTCCATCTTGGACACGGCGGCTATTACGGCTTCTTCAGAGCTGTTTCTTTCTTCAAGAGTGGAGTACCCATGTATGACTGCTTCTTCAACTCCTCTCCTGTGTTCATCGAAGTCCTTGTCACTCTTGAAGCTTCCTGTACCGCCGTGTACAATGATGGTTTTCATACCAACACCCCGCTCCAAATGGATAATGGGTCTTAAAAGAAAAGAGAACATTCCTCGTTAAACTAAAGAATAAGAAAGCCACAAATGGTAAAAAAGCAATTCCCCACTTCGATTCCATCGTATTTCTTAAGACTAAAGCAGATTCATTTAGCTTTTTGCTTACACCAGACCTATTTCTACCGGTCCTCCATACTTATAGCTCTGTAGCCTCTTTCCTCCACTTCAAATAGCTTTTTCATTTCCTCCATGCCTGTCTGTTTCTCACTTAGGATAATGAAGTTCCCTATCATTTCCGCTACTGCAACGGGTCCAACGAAGGAATTCCCAAACAGAAGTGAGTTGTTCTCGCATACTATTACCGAATAGGCTCTAGAATAGATAGGACATTCAATCGAATCCGTTACAAGGAGGGTCCGAACCTTCCTCTCGCCTGCAAAATCGACCATGTATTCTATCTCTTTCGAGTAGGGAGGAAAGGTCATTACAACGAGAACATCAGCTCTGTCCATAAGCTTTATGGTATACGAGAAATCAGAAATTGACCCCGTCAGAAGCCATGTTGGTTTATTCTGTAGAACTGATATGGTGTACTGCATAAGAGAGACAACATTCTTTGTGGCTCCAAATCCACCGAAGTAGATACTCCTGGCTGACTTAATTGACTCCACCCATTTATGGATCTCTTCTCCTATTCCGGAGATGGTGTTTTTGAGATTGTTAATCTCATTTTGAGCGAGCAACTTCAGCTGGTTTTCGATAGGAGCTCTGTCAAGATCAGTAGTCGCGATCTTTTCATATGGCGATAGCCTTCTTCTAAGTTCACTCTGGATCGACTTTTTCAGTTCATTGAATCCCGAGAAACCGAGACGCCTGGAGAATCTAACTACAGATGCCTTGCTCGCGCCTGCCATAGAGCTGAGTTCTTCAATGGACATGAATCCCACCTGCGAGTATTCTTTGAGAATGTAGGTTGCAATCCTTTTATAAGCTGGAGATAAATCGTCTTTGATTCTCGCTATTTCTTCGGATACCATTGGTATCACCCTTCGGAAAGAAATTGATTATTCATGTATTCTATGAAAATATCTTTTCATAATGATAGCATATTGAAACTATATTTTCATAACAGCACATACTTCTTCTCGCTAGAAACAAAGATGATCACTGAACTATGGAAGCTTGGATCTTGATCTTGATCCTCCACTTTTAGAGATTCAGTCTGATTGATTTGATATGTTGAAGATCCATTGGAGTAATTTGGAGGCGTAATACATCATAGTTAAATCTACTCAAGAGGGTGTTATTCTATGTAACAGCGCAGATGATAGAATATAGTTACATTAATTAGGAGCTGGGTTATAAACAACTGAGATGGATGGCCATGATGTCTTGACTCACAAATGCATGGATATGGAAAAAGCCTTTCTATCTGAGGAAGTCGAGATTAAACCGTACTGCTATCGGGCTTATGATCAGGGTCCGTACAATAGCTCTAAGGATGGTTTTGAAGATTACCTCGGAAGGCCGTACCTCTCACGTTCAGATGAGGAGCTGTACTTACCCTTTTTCGACAATAAGCTTCCAAGAAGTGGTAGAGCTCCCGCATGGCAGATTCTGACAGTTTATTCATATGAGCCCGACTTTGGCATGGATGAAGGCTTAAGTCTTTCACCTTTACAGAGATTCATGGGGGGAAGTGGAACTTGGCGTCATGAGGAGTTTCATATTCTTCTCCGATTCGGTGAAGTGATAGATAGATTTCTACACTTCGACCGTTTGAGTATGCTGGCCAATGAGAAGAGAGATAGATATTGGGTTCTAAGATTCGCTGCCAGGGCTCTCCACTATCTTGAGGACTGCGGAACACCTTATCACACCTCTCCCGGCTCTCCCGTCGAAATTTTCAAGATACCCTTTCTGTACAGGAAGCAGTTCAAGAAAATCAGCTTCTATCACAAATTTCACGACAGATATCTGGGCTACCGATTGTGGAGAGGCTACAAACCTTTTTTGGAGGAGATAGAGGGGACTGAGGTCGGCATCTTCGATGGACTCGAAAAAATGGCGGAGACAATTAGAAGGAGAGCCCTCAATCTTCTGCCCGAGGTGGAACTGTCTGTGAAAAGACTTATCGGCGGCAATTCCTTCGAGAATCCATCGCCAGAGTTGTCAAAGGAGTATTATGACAAACTCGTCAGTTCCCAGGATACCCGTAGACTGGATGAAGTAAGCTGCAAGGTACTTCGTAATCTCTCTTCGGGAGTGAAGTTTTACCTGAATAGGCTGGAAAGAAGGCTTAACTGAAAGTCGCTTGGAACTTCCTTATCACTGGAAAAGCCGCCTGGATTACTCGGTGAATTGAAACCCCTCTTTGAAAAGCTCAAGGCAGGCTTCGACGACTCTGCGATCGTAGAACTTTCCAGAGTTTTGCCGTATTTCATCCAGTGCCGCCTCTATTCCAAGAGATGCTCTATAAGGTCTGTGAGAAGACATTGCCTCAACTACATCGGCAACGGCAATAATACGGGCCTCTATTCTGATTTCATCGCCCGTTAATCCTCTGGGATATCCGGATCCATCAAGTCTCTCATGGTGTTGAGCAACGATATCGGCGATCGGCCATGGGAAGTAAACCTCTTTCAGTATGTCGTACCCCTTCTTTGAATGCTCTCTAACTAAATCGTATTCGAGATTGTTCAGTCTTACCGGCTTCGTCAGTATTTCAGTGGGCACTGCGCTTTTCCCTATGTCATGAAGCAAAGCGGCTACCCTTATCGATTCAACGATATCTTCATGCATCTCATCCTCAGAAAACAGCTTTCTCGCTATTGCTGTCGAAAGCTCGCTTACACGTTTCTGATGGCCGGAAGTGTAGGGATCCCTCGCTTCAACAAGGGAAGACAAAGTATTTATAAGTGACTCAAGGCTCTTCTTGACTGACGCCTCGGCGATCTTTCTCTCGGAGATATCCAAAACAATGGCAACAAAGACACGTTCATATTCGTTGTCGTGAAGCTGCAGTCTTACTTCGACGGGATACCCGGTTCCATTCTTTCTTATATGAACGGTTTCGAAGACCTCGTAACTTCCAGGCTCTTTTTTGAGTCTGGAGATAATGTCTTCGAAGACCCTTCTGTCCATCTCCAACTTCAGATCCAGTGGAGTCATCTTTCGCAACTCTTCAAGAGAGTACCCTGAATTCTCTATAGCACCCTTGTTCGCTTGCAGAAATCTCAGAGTCTCTGGATCGAATATATATAGCTCATTCACTGAAAGATCTATGACTCTTCCCAATCTGGTGAGGGCCATCTCTGCGAGCTTCCATTCGGTAATATCCATGGCGATTGCACCGACCATGGGTTTATCCTCTTCTGAAACAATTGGAAACTTCTGAACATAGAGGATCCTTTCCTTGCCGTCGGTACCGAGTACCCTCTCTTCCCTCACGATGTTTTCCCCGTTCTGAGTCCTCCTGTCATCTTCGAGTATTAGCTTGCCGAGTTCTCCGGGATAGTTGGCTTCGGGATTCTTTCCTTTCCAGTCTTCTTTGAAACCAAAGACTCTGGCTGCGAAGTCATTGAAGTATGAAGTCTTCAGGTCACTATCAGAAATGAATACGGCTCCGGGCAGTTTATCCATGAAAAGAGAAAACCTCTTCTGAAGAACTCTCTCGTTCTTCTCAATTCTTATCTTATGAATCGCAAAAGAAATATCATCCACGATTTCGGAAAAGAGATCTCTTTCATCCTTCGAAAAAGAGAAGCTCTGTTTCATAACTACGGCCATAGCACCCAGGATATTGCCACCGATTCTGAGCCCTTTCGCGAAGACTGCAAGATCATCTAAATCGCTGCTTGTTACGCATTGTTTGTTGTACTCTCTTCCAGTTAAGGAGATCACTCCTTCTTCTTCCATTGCCCTTCTCAAAAGAGGAGGAATTTCTCCCGACTCGAAGATCGAGTCGACTTCGAGCAGCTGCGTTCTGCTGAAGCCAGAAGCGGCCCAGTTCTTCACATTTTCATTCTCAACTAGAACAAGAAGACATCTTTCGAAACCGCGGGAACCCGTCATAAGCTCCGTCGCTCTTTTAATCAACTCTTCAACATCGGTTGCCGATACTATCAGCTGGTTTACTCTTCTAATAGATGATAGAACACCGCTCTGATGCTCTAGCTGAGCCTCTAGTCTCAGTGACAGTATTCCATAGGAGATATCTTCGCCGAGCTCTTCAAGAAGGCGAACCTCCTCATTATCAAATGCATCTTCCTCCGTGGAATAAATAACAAAGCCGCCGATAATCTCTTTTCCAATAACAAGAGGCACGGCAATCGATGACTTCAACCCGTACTTCAGAACTGTCTTCTTCCAAGGAAGATAGTCGGGTGAACTGTCGATTTCCCTTGAAATGAATGTCCTGCCGGTCTTTATGGCTTTTCCTATTGCGCTTCTGCTCAATTCGCTGTTATCCCAGGCGACTGTAACTTCGTAGGGATATCCCTTTGCCACTCCACTTACCGCAACAGGAGTCAGCATTTTCCCCCCGGACTTCTTGAAGGCTATCCAGACAAGAGGGAACCCTCCATTTTCGACCACGATGTCACAAAGTCCCTTAAGTAAAGAATGTTCATCCTTTGCATGGACAAGAAATTCGTTTGCCCTGAACATTAGGGTGAGCAATTTGTTGAGCTTCTGAAGTTTGATTTCATCCATCCTGCGCTGGGTAAGATCGGTGTACATTCCGACCATCCTCAAGGGTTTTCCTTCACTGTCTCTTGAGACAATTCGTGCTCTATCACGAACCCAGACAAGAGAACCGTTCTTCCCTATAAGCCTGTACTCTTTTTCATAGAATGGTATATCGCCCTTGAAACATCTGTTGAGAACTGACTTCACCTCTTCAACATCTTCGGGATGAATTCTCTTCTCCCATTCGCTGACATGGTCAGAGATCTCTTCGTCAGAGAAACCAAGCATGTCCTTCCACCGCTTCGAAAAAAAGGCTTCACCGGTTTCAATATTCCAGTCCCAAATGCCTTCCCCAGAAGCTTCAACAGCAAATGAAAATCTTTCTAGATTCTCCCTAAATATTTGACTAGTAGAGATTTTTTCAAGGGAATTTGATAGACCGACTGCCACTGCGCAGAGAAGGTTTCTCTCTTCATCAAGAAATGGTTCTCCGGGAAATTTAACCTGGTCTGAGAGGGAGACTCCGATTTCCCCTACCGTTCTTCCATCCACAATCAGGTCCGAAAAGATGGTGCGACTCTCATGCCAGGTATCCTTCGAAGAGCATTGTCGCCCATCAATCACGATTCTTACGGTAACAAGATCGGGATATCTGAATCCTCCTGCAAGCTGATCCAAAACCAGTCGAACAGCTTCATCTGAATTAGTGGCCTTGTGAAGGGACTTGTAGATTTTGTAGAGACAATCAAGTTCTTTAATCCTCTCTTGAAGGGCAAGAACTGATTCTTCTGAAATGTCGCTACCTTTTTCTTTCCTCACTTAGACGCCTCTCTCCGCGGGAGTATAGAATCATTCTAGCATTAAAGAATACGGTTGCAAGCCCATGTTTTGACTATAAAAAGCCGTTCCGAAAGAGAACGGAACGGCAGGAGCTTACTTTATTTTGGTGTTTTCCTTAGGAAAGACCCATCATTTCGACCTTGAATATGTTATCGAGGTCTTGGGACATTTTTCCTTGCACTTCAGGCATACTAAGCACTCTGAAGTGTCTATCTTCATACCATCATCCTCTTTTTCAATCGCACTTACAGGGCAAACTCTTTGACAGATCCCACAGGAAACGCATGATGTTTTTTCGACTCTCATTCCAAAGAGCGGGTTTCTTGAGAATATTGATAGAAGTGTTCCGAAGGGACATATATATCTGTGCCAGAATTCCTCTTCGAATACCAGAGTAACTAAGACTGAGAAAGCGGTGATGTACAGAAGCAGGTTCATCCTGATTCTAAAAGCCTTAACGGCTACCATGAGCATGACGAAGAGCACCAGTACAGTCCACCTAAATATGTTGTTCTTGAATACTGCGGGTGTTTTGAGTCTCTTAATCTTCAGTTTAGAGTACAACCAGTTGATGGGTCTGAATAATGTCTCCATTGGACATATCCATCCGCAATAGACTCTTCCCAGAAAAATAGCTCCTAAGAGACCGATTCCGAATATCAGGAACCACCTCTGTAAATCCTTGTTTCTCAACAAGAATAAGAAGAGTGCAAGAAAAATTATCTCCACTATTACTCTGAGAGTTGTGGCTTTTTTGTTTGACATAGTAATCTCTCCCTTCGATCAAAGTCTATAGCATTGGAGAGATCAAGTCCGTGACATCTATCACGAATTTCTCTATTGACTAAGATCCTGATTGATTTTCTGGTATATTCTTCTCTATAGGTCTGAATACTGGTGGTGATTCTTTGAAGAAGATCGACGGAAGTGAATGGAAGAGACTCCTTCCTTTTCTGTACAGAAGAAAGGAGCTGAACATGTTCATAATAGGAGATATTGAGAATACAAGTCCAGATTCAAAGCATTTGGAAATCTTCCTTGAAGGAAACTTCGAACACCCTGACGGGATCCTACTTCGGTACTACAAATTCTTCGTTCTTGCAGATACTGATAGAACGGATTTCAAAGAAGCAGCCGAAATCATAAGGAGGTACAAGAGGGCAATGATGTTGAGTGGTACAGTTGGTGGGATAGATGCTATTTCTTCGCATTTGAGTGACTTGCTCAAGGAAGAGGACACGCTACATTTCGCAATTCTGAAAGAACCCAGTCTCATAGAGCCAATACATAAGGTAAGAAGGGCAACGATGAAAGATGCTTTGAGACTCCTTGCTTTTCTTGGTTCCATAGAGGAGTTTCACGCTACGGAAGAAGAGTCCTTCATTGACACGCTGAGAGACGGTAGCACCCGAAGATACATGATTGAAGATGGGAGCGAGATCGTGGCTACGGCCGCCAGTACTTCAGAGAGTTCTGACATGGCAATGATAATTGGCGTTGCAACAAGAAAGGATTTCAGAGGGCGGGGTCTTGCTTCGGCCGTTGTATCTAGGCTATGTGAAGATTTACTCGCCGAGGGAAAGATACCGTGCTTGCTATACGACAATCCAGAGGCGGGAAGGATCTATAATCGGCTGGGTTTCAGAGAGATTGGCAAGCTGAAAACACTCAGGTTCAGAAAACAATAACCTTCAGAAATCAAAGACAACTCCGATCTGACCCATTGGAACAAAACTGGTTTCCGGGTTCGTAATTCGCTGATACATTCCAAGACTCATCCCAAGCTGAAAACCTGTTTTGAAACTAGGATTGAGACTCCATTTGATCTCAAGAAGCATTCCCACCATTGCCGCCAAATGGAGTGCGCCGGAGAATATTGCTCCAGCACAACCTCTTGCAATAGCTGAAATTATCATCTTCTCTCTCCGAAGAACCTCAAATGACGAACTGTATCCTCCGGTGAGCGAGAAAGACCAGCGACCACCTGAACCAAATATCGTAATCGGTGGTATCGCTCCCACCCCGCAGTAGATACCGGAGTCCAGTTCTAGAGAGAAGCCGATTATTGCTGGACCTTCTATTCCAGCTCGCAGTGTGAGTCCCGGAACTGCCGCAAAGAAAACCAGAAAGGTGAAGATCATAGCAATCGTTTTCAGTGAAATCTCCTCCTTCTTCAACGAGATTATATTCCTGTTTGAACGCCTAACGATACGATTCAGTACACATTTGACGGGGCAGTTCAATGATAGAATCTTAATAGTGATTAAGAGTGAGGTGTTGTTCAATGGAGCTGAGCGAGATGTCGGCCAGAGAGGTTCTAAAGGCCTTTTTCGAAAGCTATAGGAATCAGGATTCAGAGTCATTAAGAGCACTTTGCAGTAAGGAAATCACCTATATAAATCCTGAAGGACTTGTCAGCGAAGGCATTGACGAATTCCTTGATCTTCTGAAAAAGGAATTCGATTCATTTGGAGTTCTTTTCGAGCCGATATCTTGGGAAGTTACCGTCGAAAAACCTTCACTCTGTTCTATTTCTTGGAAAAGAGGTATTAAATTTGCAAGGAAAGCTGCCTTCAGAAGAGTGGAGATTTTTGGCTCGGCTTTTCTTATGAAGGCTGACAGTGGATGGCAGTTGCTGCATTTTCAACAGGCAATTGCAGGC
The DNA here is from genome assembly GCF_003664995.1 of Mesotoga sp. BH458_6_3_2_1. Taxonomy (NCBI): domain Bacteria; kingdom Thermotogati; phylum Thermotogota; class Thermotogae; order Kosmotogales; family Kosmotogaceae; genus Mesotoga; species Mesotoga sp. BH458_6_3_2_1. The sequence continues at coordinate 68,651 of NZ_JFHL01000015.1, forward strand.
TCCTTCGCTAAGCTTTTTAGGGTCAAGAAGTGAGCATGGCTTCTCTTGCAGATCATACATGTTTTCATGAGGTCTTAATGCTTAACTGATGATGTAGAATATTGATACGGTACTACGAACCGACTGAACAGATCTGCCCGGCAATTAACGTCATTTTCAGGAGGACAAATCTGTGGATAACACTAAGAAAGCCTGGCTCGTAGTTTTCAGTGGTCTTGGAGTTAACCTTACGCTCGGCGTCCTCTATTCATGGGGAATTATTTCTGCCGCCCTGATAGACGACTTCAACTGGACAGCAACTCAGACTCAAATACCTTATATGTTGGCTTCTGCAGTCTTTGCCATTACCATGATTCCGGGAGGAAAACTGCAGGATAGATTTGGTCCTAGACCCGTTCTCTTTTTTTCCTCGATGCTTGCCGGTATAGGGTTCGTCTTTTCCGGGTTGAATCTTACGGTAGCCGGTTTGACCATTTTCTTTGGACTTGTATTTGGATTGGCAATGGGTTTCGGTTATTCATCACCAACGCCGGCAGCCGTGAAGTGGTTCCATTCAGATCACAGAGGGCTAGTCTCGGGGATCGTAGTGAGTGGCTTCGGGTTGGCTCCAGTATATATCGCGCCCCTTACTTCTGGCCTTATAGAGCTGTTTGGCCTTCCTATAGCTCTGATGATCCTGGGTTTTCTCTTCTTCCTTATTGTGTTTACTCTCTCATTCTTTATCTCCAACCCTTCCGATGGTTTCGAGAAGGTGAAACTGAAGAAGAAATCGAGAAGAGTTCACAGACTTGCAACAAAGGATTACAAACTGACTGAGATGATAAGAACATCTCAGTTCTATATGTTGTGGACCATGTTTTTCTTTGGTACATTTGCTGGGTTGCTTATTATTGGCCAGATGTCTAAGATCGGACTCGAGCAGGCATCTATAAGTAACGGTTTTCTGCTTGTGGTAGTATATGCGATTTTTAATTTCATTGGTCGCGTAACGTGGGGAACGATATCGGATTTCATCGGTAGAACTGCCACACTATTCACGATGTTCGCTATCCAGGCCGTAATATACTTCTTGTTCAGCTCGCTCAGAAACCCTCTTGCGCTTTTGATAGGTAAGAGTATAGTCGGATTTACTTTCGGTGGGATGCTTGCCATCTTCCCCGTGATAACGGCAGATTTCTATGGTGTCAAGAACCTGGGAGTGAATTATGGTGTCATGATAACTGCCTGGGGGGTCGGCGGTGTTGTCGGACCTTTGCTGGGAGGAGTTGCTCGAGATGTTACTGGTGGATATGAGATAAGCTATATTGTGTCAGCTGTTCTAAGCGTTGCGGGGGCGTTGCTCAGTTTGATTGTGAAACACCCCGAGGCTGTATACAACAAAGCAGAATCAGGGGGAGCTTAATGTCAAGACGTATAGAAACACTTGAGAAGATAAGAAAGACCCTGGCAGTATTGTCGGACGACGTTCAATGGAAGCTGGAGGATATTGTTCTTTCAGTGGGCGATCTAATAGATGAAGAGAAGAAGGTATCCATTGATACTCTGAGAAAGTTGGGATCTATGAATTCCAACAGAATAAGCTTGCTTCTTATGTACTTGGAAGCCGTAGAAGAGAGAAACGCTCTTCTTAAGCAAAGAGTTGAAGAGCTTTGGGATGTTGAAGATGAAGAACTCGAGGGTGTTCTTGAAGACCTTGAAAGTTTTTTCGGAGTCGATGGAGATAGAAAGGGTGAGCCTCATGGAGAAGGCTAGAGACTCTTTTCTATGTATTTCATTAGGGTTTCAAGTTCTTCTATCTTCTCATCGGCATTTCCTGAATCGATGGCTTCTCTTATGCATGTTTCGATGTGTTTGTTGACAACGGTTGTGTTTGCCTTTTTGAGAAGAGAGATAACTGCCAGAAGCTGTGTCGAAATATCTATGCAATATCGCTCTTCTTCTATCATTTTTACGATACCGTCTATTTGACCCCTTGCTGTCCTGAGAATCTTCAACGCTCCGCTGTGTTTGTGATGAGAGTGATTATCCATCTTCTCTTTCGATTCCCTTTAACGTATAGCCGGCATCTTCGACGGCTTCTTTCAATAAGCTGTCGTCTATCTCTTTTGTAGTGCTAATCGTTGCCACTCCGGTTCCAAGATCAACTTCTACATCCTTGACTCCTTCCAAAGCCTTCAATGAATTTTCTACCCTCATCTTGCAGTGGTTGCAGCTCATTCCTTCAATTGTCAGTCTCATTTTCTTCCTCCCTTTCAGATCTTGATTCTCTTCAATCTCAATGCGTTGGTTACCACACTCACGCTGGAAAATGCCATCGCCGCTCCGGCTACCATTGGATTAAGCCTTATTCCGGCAATTCCGTAGAAGAGACCGGCTGCCAAAGGTATGCCGATTACATTGTAGAAGAACGCCCAGAAAAGATTCTGTTTAATGTTCTTTATGGTCTCTTTCGATAACTTTATCGCTCTGGGAATATTGTCTAGATTGTCGCTCATAAGTACCACATCTGCAGTCTCAATAGCTATGTCCGTTCCAGAACCAACGGCAATTCCGATATGAGCCTCCGCAAGAGCCGGAGAATCATTTATCCCATCGCCTACCATCATCACTGTCTTACCTTCCCTCTTTAGATCGGAAACCTTTTTGGCTTTGTCTTCGGGCATCACTTCCGATATTACATTCTCAATTCCAACTTGGTTAGCAATTGCCATTGCAGTCCTGGAGTTGTCACCAGTCATCATGTAAGTATCTATTCCCATTTTCTTCAGTGACTTAATCGCATCCATAGAATCCTCTCTTACAACATCGGCGATACCAAGCACTGCTGCCGCTCTACCTTCTATGGAGACAACAACGGGTGTCTTGCCCTCGGTGGATAACTCATCGACAAGCTTTTTTTCTTCTGGTGTCAGAGAAATAAAACGATGGTTTCCCATCTTGACTTCCTGCCCAGAGACTCTCGCCAGAATTCCTTTGCCAGAATAAGCCTCAAATGAAGAAACATCCAGGAGAGGACCACTATATGCACCTGAGATAGCTACATCGAGCGGGTGGGAACTCTTTGAAGCAATACTGGCCGATATTTGCATCACACCTTCTCTTCCGTGCTTCCCAAATGTATGCACATCTACTAGCCTGGGCCTTCCTTCCGTTATCGTTCCCGTCTTGTCGAAAACTACGGCTCCAATCTTGTGAGTAATTTCAAGGGCTTCTCCGTTTCGGAAGAGAATTCCCATTTCGGCTCCCCTACCGGTACCCACCATTATTGCGGTAGGCGTGGCAAGTCCGAGTGCGCAGGGACAGGCTATTACAAGCACCGCTATCATCATGGACATTGAGAAGACAAAGCCATATCCAAGCGTCATCCAAACAGCGAAAGTAACTGCGGCGATTACTAGAACGAATGGGACGAAATAACCGCTGACAATATCGGCCATTCTAGCTATCGGAGCCTTTGATGACTGTGCGTCCTCGACGAGTTTGATTATTCTCGAAAGTACTGTGTCACTTCCAACGACAGTTGCTCTCATCTCGAATACTCCATTGATATTCGTAGTGCCGCCAATTACTTTCGAACTCTCTGAGATATCTACGGGAATCGATTCCCCGGTAATCACTGATTGATCTACTGAGCTAGTACCATTCAAGACTTTTCCATCCACGGGGATTCTCATACCAGGTTTGACAAGAAGAACGTCTCCAACCTCTATCTCTTCAATCGCTACTTCTTCGAAGCCGGCCTTCCCTTTCAAAAGAGCCGTTTCGGGAGAAAGCTTCATAAGTTTCATTATGGCATCGGAAGTTCTTCCCCTTGAAAGATTCTCAAGATACTTGCCGAGAGATATTAGAGCGATAATCACTCCGGCCGATTCAAAGTACAAATCTCCAACGTAGCTGTGTCTGCCGAGGGCTATTTGAACCGTAGCAAAGATTCCGTAAGAGAATGCCGCTCCCGTCCCTAGACCCACTAGAGTGTCCATATTTGGGCTTCCTCTGAAGAGATTTGGTATTCCCTTAAAATAGAAATCTCTACCCGCAACTACTATCGGAATCGTTAGAACTAGCTGAACTATAGCGAAGTTAAAGGGATTGAGATGGGGGTCGATGATTGCCGGAAGCGAAAGGCCTATCATATGGCCCATGGCGATTATCAACAACGGCAGAGCAAAGGCCGCAGAAAATATGAACTTCCTCTTGTAGGATGCTATTGCGGCTTCTTTTTTCAGTCGGCTCTCTTCGAATGCTTCAGTGACGAGGTTGCCTGGCCTGTATCCGGCTTTTTCAACTACTTTTTTTACCTCTCCGATTTTCAAGATATCTGGATCGTACTTAAAAGAAACGGTGTCCGAAGATAGATTGACACTGACATTCTCAACTCCGTGCAGCCTTCCGATTGCTTTTTCTACGGCCGCACTGCAGGAAGCGCATGTCATTCCATCAATTTCCATTACGGCCTTCCTGAAAACCGGAATTTCTTTGAGACTGTAACCTGCCCGCTTTACTGCCTCAAATACTCTGTCTTTATCGACTTCCCGAGACACTTCGAATGTAAGACGTTCCGTAGCGAGATTAACTACCGGCCTCTCCACTCCTTCGATTTTAGAGACAGCTCTTTCCACAGCTCTCACACATGCCGCGCAGGTCATGCCTTCTACAATATATTCTTCAGCCATACAAAACCCTCCAAAACTGGTCTTGCCTACAAAGATTTCTGTGAATACCTCCCCGGGGGGAGGTATATGACTATAATACTATAAATGTTGTCGGATTTCAAGGAATTGGCAGTTTATGAAACCGGGAGAGTTGCCTTTAAGTCCGGACAGGGAAGAAGCGTACTAAATAAACCTTAGAAAAGAAGCTTCCCTAATTGGGAAAGCGCTTTTGGACCCATCAATTTGGATTCATTTTCAAATTTTCTCAATGGTTGGTAGCTGGTGATCACTTTTCTAGAGCTTTCACCAATTCTCTACAGAAGTCAGGAATGTCCCTGACTACCCTACCCCAAACGAGATTACGATCTGTGAATGCGGGTTCGTCTACCCAGTTTGCACCGGCATTTAAGAGATCATCCTTTATTCCTTCACTTCCTACTGCTTTCGAACCCCTCACAATTCCTGCCGATATTCCAACGAGACCGGCATGGCATATCATTCCGATAATGCTCCCTCTTTCATAGGCATCCTTAACAAGACTCTTCACCTCTTCGAATCGTCTAAGCTTGTCGGGAGCCCACCCTCCGGGAATCAAAATTCCATCCGTTTCCGAGAGGTCTATCGATTTGAAGTCTGAATCCGAGAAGGCTTCAAGCCCGCTCTTGCCAAGAAAGAGAATGCCCTTCTCTCTACCAGCAATGACCACCTCTGCACCTTCTTCTCGAAGCCGCATCACCGGTACCCAGAATTCGAGATCTTCAAAACCGTCTTCGACAAGAACGGCAATCTTCTTACCTTCTAATCTCATAATTGTCCACCCCTTTCTAAAGAGTTATCAAAAACCACTCCAGAGTAGCATCGATGATCTCCAGCACTTTATCCTTTCTTTCGAAAAGGTCGAATATGTGACCGGAATCCTGTTGAAGCAGTCTGTCTACACCTTTGTGGTACATTGTGAAGAGATTTGAGACTTCCGGTTGGGGAAAGACCAGGTCGTCCTTCGATCCAGAAACAACCAGTAGAGGGCCATCGTAGGAAACGATTTCGGCAACGGGATTTATCAGAAACAGCTCATCAAAGAATTCCTTTCTGAGAACAGTTGTTCCACCCCAGGAGATCCCTGCTGTGATTTCTTCGAATGGATCTGCGTTAATGGCTCTATCAACGGAATCATTACCGAGAAGTGCCGAATATGTGTGAACGGGTATTGCGACTGCCGACCAGAGGGCAACACTCTTGACTCTGGAATCGCGAGCTGCGAGACAGGCTGCGACGAGACCGCCCTGGCTGAGACCGATTACGCCGATTCTTCGGCTGTCTACATCTTCCACTGACGAAAGAAAGTCAATCGAAGTTATCGCATCGGATATCTGTTTCGTGAAGGTAGTGTCTTTCCATTCGCCATTACTGGTTCCTGAGCCCCTGAAGTCAAACCTCAAAGATGCAAGGCCCTTTTCGGCGAAAAGCCTTGCGGTCATTTCGTAGAGAGATTCTTCAGAATCGTACACAAGAAGATCATTCATATGTCCCAGAAATCCATGAAGTAGCACGATAACTGGTACAGGGCATTCTGAAGACTCTGGACGTGTCAGAACACCGTTTATTCTCTCTCCCTCGATGATGAAGTGGACTTCGCTTTCCGTGACGATATGATGTGAGTCTATGAAAGCGGCGAAACAGCTCATCGACAGTGAAATCATAAACATGATTAACAACGCTCTAGGCAGTGACTGTTTCTTCACATATTCACCCCCGTGACAGAACAGTGATTACTCTAATATTCTACACTTTTGATTAAGTCGATGCTCTAAACCCGACCTGAAGAATAAGCTTCTCAACATCCACTACTGGAAATCTGAGCGCGTGGCTCGCTGTATTCACCAGTTCCTTCATGCTAAAATAAACAAATAGAAGGTGAGATAGTGGCCAGAACTGAAATCGATGCCCAGATTCTCTTGGGTGACCTCGAAAGTATTCTTCAATATCGCCTCAAAAGGAGAGACAAAGAGCGGATCTTCGACGCCTATGAGTTTGCACGCTTTCATCATCAGGAACAGATGAGGGACTCCGGAGAACCGTTTATCAGCCATCCGATAGAAGTTGCGAAGATTCTTGCTCAGTTCTCGGCAGATAACGATACGATTGTCGCTGGCATACTCCATGATATTGTTGAAGACTGCAATGTGCCACTTTCAGAAATTGAGGAAAAGTATGGCGAAACAGTGGCCCTTATTGTTGACGGCGTAACCAAGATAAGCAACCTGAAACTCAACGAAAAGCTTGAATCAAAGATCGTCAAGTCGAGAATGAAGGTAGAGACTCTGCGTAAAATGCTCCTCGCGCTTTCCGAAGACCCGAGAATAATAATCGTTAAACTTGCAGACAGACTGCATAATATGAGAACACTTGATTTCCTGAAAGATCCCGAAAAGAAACGCGATAAGGCAAGGGAGACTATACAGATCTATGCTCCCATTGCTCACAGAATAGGTATGCACAAAATTCAGGCTGAGCTTGAAGATCTTTCTTTCAAGTATGAGTATCCCGAAGAGTTCAAAGAATTGAAGTTCAAAGTCAATAGAAAGCTCAAAGAACGCCAGGACATAATGGACGAGTACAAGGAGATTGTACTTCGGGAGCTCAGAAAGAATAGAATATCCGCGTTGATTGAAGGCAGAGTGAAACATCTATACAGTATATGGCAGAAAATGATAAAGAAGAATAGATCTTTTGACGAAGTATTCGATTTAATTGCCCTCAGAATTATTACTGGAGATGAAGTGAATTGTTACAAAATACTCGGGGCAGTGCACTCTCTTTGGCCACCGATGCCCGGTAGATTCAAGGACTACATTGCTGCTCCAAAATCGAACGGCTATAAATCTCTCCATACAACTTTAATTACTCACAGGGGTGAACCTCTCGAGATTCAGATAAGAAGCGAAAGGATGCACAAGGAGGCCGAATACGGAGTTGCCTCTCACTGGGTTTATAAGGAAGGCATCGACGTAAAAGATAGAAGCTGGTTCACGCAGCTTGTTGACTGGCAGAAGGATTTCATCGAAAGCTTCAAGGACATGGAATCGATTTCTAGAGAACTAGAGGTTGAGGAGGTATTCGTCTTTACACCAAAAGGTGAGGTTGTTCATCTTCCAAAAGGAGCGACACCAATAGATTTCGCTTATGCTATCCATACTGAAGTTGGTCATCATTACGCAGGCGCGAAGGTAAATGATCGACTCGTTCCCGTCAACTATGAATTGCAGCTTGGAGACAGGGTAGAGGTAATAGTGAACAAATCGAGCGAAGGTCCAAGCCTTGATTGGTTGAAATACGTTCGGGCAAATTCAACTAAGGCCAAGATAAAAAGATTCTTCAAGAACGAATACTCCGCGAAACTGGTGGAACGAGGCAAGGAGATATTCAGAAAGATAAGCAAACGTCTTGCCGTTTCGATGGATGACCTCATTGAGGGAGAACAAATAAAGGCCCTTATGAACAGGTTGGGTGCGCACAACGAAAACGACCTTTTCAGTAAGCTCGGAGATGGATCGATAACAATGGGAGAGGTTCTCAGTATTCTTGCCCCCAAAGAGGAAGAGGTCGAGACTCTTCCCGAAGAGACTGAATTGATCAAGCAGAAACAGGCAAAGGGAAATGAAGTGACAGTCGGAGGCGAGACGGGTATTGCCGTCTATTTTGCAAAGTGCTGTACGCCGCTCCCTGGAGATGACATAATTGCAGTGATGAGTAGTAGGGGAATTTCGATTCATAATCGAAACTGTCGGAATTTGAAAGACATTAGCGAGGATAAGCTGGTGGAGGCGCATTGGAATATCGTTACTGGAGGGAAATTCAGCGCCTGGATAGTAGTAGAATTTGACGGTACAGACAAAACCCTGATTCACAAATTCCTTGAAAGACTTGAAAACAAAAATGCAAAAGTAATGAAGTACTCCGTTGAAGCAGGAAGATGGGGATATGATACACTGATTGCGAATATCCTGGTAAAAGACGTTGCCCACCTTACTTCAGTAATGGAGAGTCTCAGGGGCATGAAGGGTGTTCAGAACGTCAAGAGATTTGGAGGGGTAGCGTGAGGGCTGTAGTTCAAAGAGTTAATAGAGCAAGTGTGTTAGTAGATGGTAAAGTTACAGGAAAGATAGATAAGGGGCTTCTGGTGTTGGTCGGTGTTGGCAGGGAGGATAGCAGGAAAGACGTGGAATGGTTGGTAGATAAGACTCTGAACCTGCGTATCTTCGAAGACGGAAGCGGGAAAATGAATCTTTCACTAATAGATGTTTCGGGAGCACTTCTTGCGATTTCGCAGTTCACAATTATGGGAGATGCTAGAAAGGGTCGACGACCCTCTTTTACTGATGCCGCTGAGCCAGAGGTAGCCATAGATCTCTTCAACGATTTTCTCCAGACTGCGTCTAAGACTGTGAAAGTTGAGACAGGGGTCTTCCAGGCACACATGAATGTGGAACTTGTTAATAGTGGCCCCGTGACGATCTTACTGGATTCAAAGAGAGTATTTTAGGAGGTGTTCTTGTGAAAAGATCCTTGAAATTTCTTCTTATCGTGATTATGGTATCGGCGGTCGGGGCAATTGTAGTCTCTGAAAGCGGTGCGGGACCATCTGAGCCTGCAAAAATCGCATTTGCCGATATGCAGAAAGTTCTTGAAGCTACAAAAGATTGGGTAACTTTGAACACTGATTATCAGAAAGACACAGAGTTTTATCAGGGTCAGCTTGATAGTCTGAGCAAGGAGTATCAAGATCTGGCAAATTCCGGAGCAGGACAAGATGCGCTTCTGCAGAAACAGCAGGAGATTCTTGCCAAGAAGAGTCAGTACGAACAGACACTGGAAACTACTTACAATGCAAAGCTGCAGGTCATAATGGAGCAGGTTAACAAGCGAATTAGAGATTACGCGACATTCATCGGGATCGACATGGTTATCTCTAGTGAGATAGTCGTTTATGGTTCTGCTGCATATGATATTACCGACGCAATAATTGAGTACATGAAAGGTTTTCAGAATTGAGTGATCCTTCTTATCTGAAGTGCGAGCATCTTGACAAGCGCTATGGAAGAAGAAGAGTACTGAAAGATGTCTCATTGGAGGCATCTTCTCTTGAGGTAGTCGGTCTCCTGGGGCCAAATGGGGCCGGGAAAACAACTGCCTTCAAGTCGATTCTTGGAATCGTTATTCCTAACTCAGGTAGTATCTTTCTTGATGATGAAAATATAACGCATCTCCCGATTCATGAAAGGTCAAGGAGAGGAATCGCTTACCTCCCACAAGAGACGTCGATTTTCAGAGGTCTAACTGTAGTTGAGAATCTGACAATGGTTATGAGGCTCACGGGTCAGGAAGACAATTGCTATGAAAAGGCAAGCGAGATTCTTGACGAGTTCGGGATTCTTTCGCTGAAAGATCAGGTCGCTTCTCTTATATCGGGAGGAGAAAAGAGGAGACTGGAATTTGCAAGGACAATGACTCTTTCCCCTTCATTTATACTGTTGGACGAACCTTTCGTTGGAATTGATCCGATGACTGTAAAGGATATTCAGAAGATGATTAGAAAGTTGAAGAACAGAGGGATTGGAGTTATTGTAACAGATCACGATGTTTCTTCAATAGCTAAGGTTGTCGACAGGCTTTACGTTCTGTACAAGGGAGAAGTGATCTCCTCAGGTGACCCGGAGGCCGTGCTCGCAGATAGTCAGGTTGTAGAGAAATATCTGGGAAGTGACGAATGATGCTTCACGTAGCAGTTATTGGATATTCGGGTTCTATAAACAACAGCCCTGTAAAGGAGCTTCGAAGTATTTGTGAAGAAGTCGGAAAGTTGCTTGCCAGACAAGGGCATGTTGTCATGACCGGTGGAAGAGATGGAGTGATGGAATTTGTTTCGAGAGCAGTCTCTATTGAAGGGGGCCGAGTAGTCGGAGTTCTCCCTTCCGGCGATGAAGGCAACAATCACAATGAGGTTAGAATTCGAACCGGAATGGATTTTGCTTTGAGATCATTGATACTCACAAAGTCTGCCGATGTAGTAATATCTATTGGGGGTCAGGCCGGGACACTACTCGAGATTATTTCTTCGTACTCATACGGACGCCCAGTGATTCTTATGGAGAATACAGGCGGTTGGACCGACAGGATCAGATCGGTACTTGTAGATGATAAGTATCTGGACGAGAGAAAGACAGTCGAAATAAGAGTGGCAGGTTGTATTGAAGATCTTGAGAGGTTTCTCGAGGAGGCTGACAATGGTAAGGTGTAGATTTGCGCCAAGTCCTACCGGCAATCTTCACGTTGGTGGTGTGAGGACGGCGCTATTTAACTGGTTATTTGCGAAGAATCAAAATGGAAGTTTCGTGCTGAGAATAGAAGATACCGATACTGAGCGTTCTGAGAAGATATTTGAAGATCAGATTCTCACCTCAATGAAGTGGTGCGGTCTCGACTGGTCGGAAGGGCCGGACATTGGCGGGGACTTCGGACCCTATAGGCAGAGTGAGAGAGTAGAACTTGGCTTCTACGACAAATATGCTCAAGAGCTTATTGAAAGAGGGCACGCGTACTGTGCTGTCTATTCGAAATCCGATCAGGAAAATGTTCTGCGGACCTTGACTGAGATCCCACAATTAGCAGACGATGAGGTCTATACCGTCAAGTTCAAGATTCCGGGAGGCAAGACGCAGTTTTCCGATCTTTCAAAGGGTGAGATGACCTTTGAGAATGAGAACTTCTCTGACTTCATAATAATTAAATCCAATGGATTTCCTACCTACAATTTTGCGGTGGTCATCGATGATCACATGATGGATATCACACACGTTTTCAGAGGGGAAGATCATCTTACAAACACTCCTAGACAGATAATGATATACAGAGCTCTCAACTGGGAACCGCCAACTTTTATGCACATACCGCTGATTCTTGGGAGTGACAGAGCTCCTCTTTCAAAGAGGCATGGTCACACGAGTGTAGATCATTTCAGAAGGGAAGGTTATCTCAGCGTAGGATTAATGAACTATCTAGCCCTTCTCGGATGGACAGTGGATCAGGAAATCTTCGACTACCATGAAAAAGTCAGAGATTTCATTCCTTCCGATATCTCTAATAAGGGTGTAGTCTTCGATTACGAAAAGCTGGAATGGATCAATGGAAAACACTTGAGATTGCTCGAACCCGAAGAGCTGATCGTGCAGTTTGGACTGTGGCTGAAGTTTACAGGAAGATTTGACTACTATGCCAGTATCGAAGCCGATCAGTTTTACTCAAGAGAAGTCCTCACAATGTCCAGAGAAAAGATTAACACTCTTGAACAATTATTCGATTTCTCGGCTCCCTTTTTCAGCAATGAAGTCGATTATCAAGAGGACTACGTTGTCAAATATTTGCACAATGAATGGAGCAAGGACCTAATATCTGCAGCAATCAGAAAGTTTGAAGACGCATCTGATTGGTCTGTTGAGGCTGTCGAAAAGACCGTAAGAGAACTTGCAGAAGAAAAGATCACGTCAAAGAAGAATACTTTCCAGACTCTACGAGGGGGGGTAACGGGCAGACTCGTGACTCCAGGACTTTTCGAGACGATTTCGGTGCTTGGTCGAGATAGAGTTTTGGAGAGATTGGAGAGTCTGCTCGAAATGATAGAGTATGAAGAAGGGAATCTCTCTGATTGAGATGGTCGTCTCTCTTGCTGTATCAGCGTTGCTGCTAATATCCATTTTCAAGATAGTGAATTTGTCACTGGCGATGTCATTCAGCATAGTGAAAGAAACAAAGGCTTACACGGCTCTGTCCAGAACCTTCGATATTCTAGAGAGGGACCTCTCCCGTTCAACCGGAAACTTCTCCTGGGGAGTTTCCTTCATCAGTTTTGACGCGATTATTGAAGGTGAATATAAGAGAATTAGGTATTACGTTTCCGGTAACAGAATAATGAGAAGATCCGGAAATTCATATAACACGGTGACTGAATTTCAGAAGTCAGCCGGCTTTTTTGAAGAAGAAGAGATAGTTAGATTCATTATTGATGAAAGAGAAATCCTGATTGGGATTGAAGGTGGATAAAATGAATCCAAAAGAAATAAGAAAGATGCTTCATGCAATTGAAGAAGAGATTTCCTCAAGGGCCGAAATGAATCTGAAAGATATGCTGGATTCACCTTCGGCATATGTTAGGGCCAGGGCTGTGAAGTCCGCCTCCGATAGAGAGATGAAGATAGAGAATATCGAATCCTTTCTAGAAGATCCGTCTCCTGAAGTAAGGAAAAATGCTGTTGCTTCGATGGCAAAAGCCGGTGAAAGTCGCGACACTATACTCAAAGCCTTAGACGATCCCTCAGACCTGGTTCGTAGTATAACGGTTAAAGAGCTGACTGAGTTTGGTTATGAAGATGAGGATCTTGCGAGAAGAATTGCCGCAGATCCTTCAAAGAAGGTTAGAAAAACTTTTGTAATAGCTCTTGCAGAAGCTGGGGAGAGAGAACTTCTCAAAGAGTTTGCGGAGGATCCCAGCAATGATATTCGAGGGATTCTGGCTGCCTTCAATGGAGAACTCGAACTGAAAGAAGAGGAGCTCTCTTCACTATCTAGAAAATTTCAGAAAATTGCTTTGCTTTCAAAACTGGGCCAGCGGAATTCGGGTACTGCTGAGAGAATGCTTGCACTTCTAAAGGACTTTCGTGCCGCCAATATTAAGCGAACCCTGGTCGAGGTTTTTGAGTCTTTCCCTGAAGAGATTTCGCTTCCCGCACTAAGAAAGCTCATCGAATCCGAGGATAGAACCGTTGCGATAGCTGCTCTGAAGACCTATAGAAAGATCAAAGGATATGATGTTTCTCTACTGCAGGCTGCGGAAAGGTTTATGGATTCGGAAGATGAAGAGATGAGGTTCGTTGGTGCTCAATATGTCAAGGGTTTGGTTGAGCCTTCCGCAGTTGAGATTCTCCATGCTGGACTGGAGGACCCCTCTGACAGAGTGAGAGCGGTGTGTATGGAGGCTTTGGCTAATCTCATGGATCATTCAATTGAGGACGTGATCGACGAGTCGCTCAGGTCGACATCATCGAAGCTAAAGAAAGCATCGTTGAGAGCAATAAAAAAACTCAAGACCATAGATATGGGAGACCATGTTGGAAGGATTCTTTCTAACAGAAAAGAGGAGCTTCAGACAAGAATACTTGCTTCTTCAGTAGCAGGCCTTCTTAAACTGGACGGTCTTCTCCCGCATCTTGAGGGAATAGTATTGGATGCTTCCAACGAAAGCCGCCTCAGGATAGCTTCTGCCCGGGCCATGGCAAGAATCAATCCTTCTCGTTTAGCAGATCTTTTCGGCTTCACAGTATGATGGCACTCAAAATTGAAAGGACCGTTACTACCAGAAGAATCGAGTCGTTTGAAGACCAGCTCTTTTCCCTAAGGCTAGTTAACTTTTGTCCGGGTTTGTAGCCCCTAATCTGAAGGGCGACTGCAGTATCCTGAGCCTTTTTTAGCGATGTCGTAATTACCGGGATCACTACTGATAGCGAGTTTTTCACTTTTGAAGTAATGCTTCCTCTGTCAAAATCAACGCCTCTCGCCTTCTGTGCCATGATTATCCGGTTTGTTTGAAGAGAAATCAGTGGGATGAAAGTAAGTGTCAACGAAAGCGCCATCCCAAGTTCAGAAGACCGTTTCCTGCTGGCAGGGAACTTGCTGACAATCTCTTCCACAGAAAAAGAGATCTCAAGGGGAGATGTCGTGAGTGAGAGAACTATACTGAAAAGCACGGCAAGAATCATTCTCCCCGAAAGCAAAACAGAGTTAATTAAACCTTCTTCCGTAATTCTCAACACTTTTAGGTCCAGCAGGACTTTTCCGTGAGAGAAAAGGATCTGAAAGACCACGATCAACAGGATCAACAATCTTATTCCCCGAAGTGCCTTCATATACTCCCTGAAAGGAACTGCCGAAAGTCCGGAGAGAATTATCCAAAGTGATAAGAAGACTGTGAAATCTCCAAACCCGCTCAGAAAAAGAGAGCCGACCGCAAGCGAAACAAAGGATATGGTCTTTGCTACTGGTGACAATTTGTGAATAACCGAATCAACCGGAACGAAACGCCCAAGTGGAATTCCTACCAAACAGCTCTCTCCCTATAACGAACAAAGCTAGTCGGTGTTTCCCACACCGCCACTTCATAAAGCTCGTATTGGTTCCCCTCAACCCTGGAAGCCAGGCGTTTGAATATCCACTCAGCGATGTTCTCTGCGGTCGGCTGAGGTATAACATCATTTATGTATGCATGATCGAGTAAGTTCAAAACCTCCGATTTGACCAAATCTTTTAGCTGCAAAAAATCAACGACCATATCCTCTTGATTCTTCTCTCCTGCAACTGTTATCTGTAGCTTATAAGTGTGGCCGTGAAGTTTCTCACACTTTCCGTGATAACTTGTCAGATTATGAGCCGCATCAAATGTGAATTCCTTAGTTAGGAAGAACATTGGTCCCTATCACCTTCCTTTCTCACAAACAATATAGACCTTCTTATGCAACTATCATATCCTATTCTCACTTGTCAGAAACACCAAAGCTTAAGAAATATCTATTGTTTGTCTGGGCTATCAAATTGAGAAATCCTATTAATGGTGGCTGACATCGGCGTTTCACCCCACCACTATGAAGGAATAAGAAAAGGCACAGTAGATTCCGAAATCAGACGCGGGTTAGAACGGCAGTCAATGGGGAACAGATGACGCGAGCATAGGATTTCTAAAAGAGATGCCATAAATTGTGAACCAACAAACCACTTGGCGAGCCTTATCCGAGGTTATATAACTGCCATGTCAACATAGAAACGTTTGATCACCGTCTAACTGATTGCTATTATTGCAATGAAATAGGTTCATCGAACTGGGTGGTGGATTGGTCACGGATAGCTATTAGACGAGAAAAAGGAGCAATTAGAAGAATAGAGAGCGAGAGTTGAAACCCCAGAGTATTGAGCGTTCCAACCTTATGGAAATTGATTGGGTATTCTCTGGAATAAGCTCTCTGATTCTTCTGATTTTTGACTTGAAGACATAAAAAAAGGGCCTCTTTTGAGACCCGAAGTCATCTTTCTTTCCGTGGGGGAAAAGGGGGGTTGCTTGTATATCGCGATTCTACTGGTGTAATTAATCTATAGAGCTAAGAAATTTCCGTATCTTGCAGAAGCCGATCTCGCCTTGTCGATTTCTTTTTGAACGTCTTTTCCTGTTCTTGGTGATCTCTTCTTCATAATCGACTCCTCCTTTTGTTTTCGTTCGATTCATCTCTTACACTCAGATCATAACACTGTGTTTGATGGTTGTCAAACTATCCTTGTTAAGGGGCGATGAACTTCTAACAATATATCAATTAAGTCGGACCTGATTCTCTTGTCCTGTACATAGAGTATCGATGATGAAAACTATTAACTGTATAGAAGGTTGAATGAAGAGGGTTTCACGGTGGCGAGTGAACAGATAAAGGTGGTTCAATGTATCTCTAACAGTATCTATGCTATAATTCAATACAAGTCGAACTGGAGAGGTGTATTCCTTGAAGATCATACCGGGATACGTTGAACTTGTAGAGATTCTAATGGCATGTGGGTTTGCAGATAGAAAGAGTTATTTTAATGCTGTGTCTCATGATCTTGGATTGGATTTCGAGCCTGGAAGAGAACTTGGGGAATTCCTTGATCGGGTCAACAGTAGCGAAAACTGGTCGATAAGGATGGCGGTCGATGTCTTCTCTGAGATTAAAGACAGCGTCATCTTCTTCTGCGATTTTCCGGATGAACCTGGGCGAGAGATACCCCTTGAGGATTCTATCGAAAGTCTTGCAAATAATTTTGAAGATAGAGCCAGCTGCGTTGTTGCTAGTATAATGTTGAACAATCTAAATCTCTCTCAAGAGGACGCTAACAAGACACTTCAGGGAGACCTGAGCATTGTCTCCGAGGCTGTTGAAAAGGCAGAAGATCTTTCAGAAAACACAACGTGGTTTATCACCCAATTGATAAAGTTTCCAAGACAGTCAAAGGAAATCCTTCTCTTCGCGCTGGGCGAACTGAAGAAATACTATGATCAATCTGGCTTAAGAAAAAGGAATCGTGACAAGGTTGTTGAAAGGCTGAAAATATTCAAAGCCGAGGAGTATGAGGAAGTAGCAGAGGATTTTCTTGAATTCTACGGAATTAAGGCAAGGGAGGACCTACCCCTTCACTTGCTTTTTCAGAATACTCTGAAGTATTCGGGACTCAAGTTTTCTAGCGTATGCAATATCCAGCTCATAGTTTTCAGTGAGCACTTTAAGCAAATTGGAGAGATTATGAATCCCGTAATAACTGACAACACCCTCAGACTGTTTCTAAGAAATCTATCAGATCAGACAAAAATGCAGATCTTGAAAGCCATATCCGAAGATTCGAAATATGTGGATGAGCTGGCCAAGCTTGTTGGCCTGTCAAAAGCGACTATTTCATACCATCTGTCAACGTTAGCAGAACTCGCACTCGTCACTAGCCGTAAAGACCACCGACGTGTGTATTTCTCATTGAATAAAGAGCGTCTCGAAAAGATACTCAGAAGGCTTGAGATGCTTTACGATGAAGGTGAAAGTTGATGGAGATGATAACCGGCTATTTCGAAATATACGACTTAACAATGGCCATTCAGTTTTCGCTTAACACAGGCCCTGTCGAGAAAGTGCTTAAGACATTGGGAGTAGACTACGAACCTGCTACCCAGCTAATGGAATTCCGGGAACTGCTGCTGAAGGACGTAGAATGGTCTACAAGAATGTACACAACCTTTATGAACGAGCTAGGTGTAATGGCTCCAATTCTCTTTCCGATAAGGCAGAAACTTCAGGACGGAATGATTGTAAAGATTGAGGAGAGCTTGAACGTAAAGGATGAAGGACTTGAGTTAATAAAGGATCGCTTCATTCAGGTCTTTGCTGATAGAAGGCTAAAGATTTCTCACCATGATCTGAAAAAAATGATACTTGAGGAACCTCAGAAGGTTTCGAAGGCGGTTGAGGTAATCGGTGGCACAAGTGCAGATACGATATGGTTCATCAATCAATTACTTTTCTTTCCAAAGACCGCAATGGATTTTCTTTCTTCTAACACACTTAGAATTCTTGATTACTATGAACGTAGCGGGTTGAGAGAGTTGAATATGGATCTTGTTAAAGGTTACATAGAGAGCAATTCACCGCAGAAAGTCAAAGACGCTTTTTTGAACTTCCTCGACTACTACGGCATTACTCTTAATGAGAGCAAGCCTCTATACATAACGCTTCAAAATTCAGTGCCTCACACAAACTCTGGTCTGATGACTTATCCAACCTTTCACCTCTTAATAATGGGTCTTGAAGAGGTTACAGAAGACTTTTCAGGGAGAATTCCAGAAGAAGTTAGGTTAAGAAGCCTTTTGAAAGTGTTGTCAGATGAGACGAGATTCAAGATTCTGAAGAGGCTGAGCAAGGAGCCAGCCCTGCAAAAAGATCTGGTTGAATTCACTGGTCTGGCCAAGTCAACGATTTCTTACCAT
The DNA here is from genome assembly GCF_003664995.1 of Mesotoga sp. BH458_6_3_2_1. Lineage (NCBI taxonomy): Bacteria > Thermotogati > Thermotogota > Thermotogae > Kosmotogales > Kosmotogaceae > Mesotoga > Mesotoga sp. BH458_6_3_2_1. The sequence goes on from NZ_JFHL01000015.1 coordinate 86,897, forward strand.
ATGGGGCTTCTTTTCAAATCATCGTTGATCGATATAGACCCATTTAGTAGCATAATCTGTGTGCGAAGAGAGACCATAGGCAGGGCAGTAGCAGACATTAGAAATCTGTTGAACGTAAAGGAGAAGAAATGATTAGAGCAACAATATTCGATATGGATGGAGTGATTATCGATTCGGAGAAGATCTATAGAAAAGCTTGCACGCAGCTTGTAAATGAGCTTGGTGGAAAAATCAGCGTCGAGTTGTTTGAGAGACAGATGGGTCTAAAGATGACTGAAACCCAGAAAGTTGTTGTCCAGACTGCGGGGCTTGAAATTGAACCTGAAGAGTTCGGCAGGAGATACATGGAAAGATATTTGAAACTCGCCAGAGAGTCATTGGTCCCTAATCCCGGATTAGTGAACCTTCTTGATTTCCTTTCGGAAAAGGTAGGGCTGGCTATAGCATCGTCTACAGAGAAAGCGGCAGTTGAGGAACTCATGAAGAAGATTGGTGTGCTAGACTACTTCGAAATAATTGTGGGTGGCGATGAAGTGGATGAATCAAAGCCCTCACCTATGATCTATCTTAGAGCCTCGGAGCTCCTGGGAGTTAATCCTGAAGAGTGCATAGTCATTGAAGACTCGCCAAATGGTATAAAGAGTGGTATTGGGGCTGGAATGGAAGTGCTTGGAGTTAGACACGGAGAGAACGTTCACCTTGATCTGTCAGCTTCAAGTCATGTATTTGATGATCTCTACGGAGTCAAGAAGTACCTTGAAACGCTTCTGAACGGCAAGGCTTAATCGAAAAGAATACCTTCCAACCGCTTCAGATTCCTTATCTCAACTGTACTTCTGTCAGGCATAGAAATGATTCCGTCTCTCTGTAACTCAGAGAAATTTCTGGATACTACCTCTCTTGTTGATCCCATGAGGTTTGCTAGCGTCTTTTTTGAGCATGGAAGCTTAAAGATATGAGTTTCCTTCTCCAGAGATAGTTCCAGCAGATAACTGGCGATCTTCTTCTTTACGGTTGCCAGTGAAAGCATCTCAATGATACCCGAAAGGTTTAGAGTCTTTTCAGAAATGCTTCTCAGATACGATAGCAGAAAACGCTGGTTTTTGAAGGAGCTTAGAAGTACTTCCTTCGGGATATTAAGAATCTCCGAGTCTTCTTCCGACACTACGTGTGAAGCATATCTTCTTCCAGCAAATACGAGAGCTTCGCCAAACACCTCTCCTTTCTCAAGGTGTTTGATGATCTGTTCCTGGCCAGAAGGAAGTAGCTTCGATATCCTCAATTTGCCTTTGAGAACTATGCTAAGCGAATCGCATCTGTCTTCTGGCGTATAGATGATTTGATTGCTCAGATAAGTTATTGTCCGTGAACCCGAAAGTATTTCTTCTCTTTCCTGAAAAGTCAGATCTCTGAAGAAATCAACAGAATGCAGCATCTATTCACCAACTCTGTACCAGTATTGGTATTCCTCATGAAAACCAATCTTCGAATAAAGGGATATGGCACTTATATTCGGTTCATCGACTTGAAGATAAGCGATCTTTGCGCCTCTTTTCCTCCCAACTTCCAGGAGCTTTTCAGTCATTTCTCTTCCATATCCTTTTCGCCTTTCGGTCTCTCTCACAGCTATTCCAAATAGCCCCAAAAAAGCACTTTGGATTACGGCAAAACCGCAACCGACAAATTCTCTTTTCTTTTTCAGAAGCACAAACGTGCTTTTTGGAGGGAGCAATGTTAACAGTCTTTTTGCCAATACTTGATTTTCTCTTGCCCTTCTATTGAGTGAGAAAAATAGTTCAAGCCATCTGTCTTCTGGACTGGAAAGGACATCCAGATCGGAAAGATCACAAGGCTGACCAGCAATTATCTTTGTCATTACAAGAGCCCGATCCTTTTCTTCAAATCCTAGTTCTCCTAGTACATTATCGAGACAAGCTGGTTTTGAATCTGATGTGAGTTTGAACATCGGAGGCAGCCCTCTTGAATTATAGAAATTCTTAACCTCTTCAATCTTGCAGTTCAACGCTTCGAAAGTCTCATATAGTGGATACACTGAGTTTGCCCTATTTGTATATCCGCCTGCGCATCTTATTATCCAGCCATCTCTAAACCTAGAATCAATCGCGGGCCACGAATTAAGAGAAATCTCTTCAAACATTCGAATTCTCGACATAGTGCCTCCGATCTGTATTTTTCCTTACTGAATTCCCCAATTGAACCATTTGAATTACTTGGATGGTTCAAGTGGCGAAAACCTCCATCTTTCCTCTTGATAGACGTTTTCAAGTAGCTCTCATCAGCATCATACTACAACTCACTATGAAGTTTTCACAATAAGAGCTGTAAAAGGTGCGAATTGATTGCAGAAAGGCAATCGTCTTCCGGGAATTCAACCTTTGTTGCCCCTTTGTGTCTAGACTTGACGAATTGACAGTCAATTTGTCTGACTCACTTTAGATTCCCAAGCGACTTTCCCTCAACAAGTTCAATTCTTCAGTCTTTCTTTTCAAGAAATCTACTGACACTTTCGACAATTGGTTCAATTGCCTTCCTGCTGGTGAAATCAACCGCAATCCTGTATGCTGCAAGCATACCCTTCTCATCATCGGTTAGTTCTTCTCCTCGTTTCTTCTTAGCCTCCAGTTTCATCTTCAACATGGACATAAGGATCTTGTCTCTGAGCTTCAACTTCTTGAAGTCAAAACCTCCCCTCAGATGATAGAATTCCACGAAGCTAGCCATTTCTAGGGAAAAATTCTTCGTCTTGATATCTTCAATTACTTCGGGCTTTGCCGGAGACGCACCGACAGAGAAGACGATCACTTTTTTATTCTTGAGAGTCTCTATGCTCTTTCTAATTCTTGGCAGTCCAATGATGCCTGTGGCGTATAACGATCCCCCATAGACAATAACGTCGTAATTATGGAGATTATCAGGATTGAAGTCATCAACGTTAAAAATTTCTGCTCCAACTTCTTCGGCAATCCAGGTTGCATACTTTTTTGAATTTCCATACTTGGTCTTGTATAGCACAACTACTTCTGACACATTATTCCTCCCTTATGACTTGCATAGATATGCCTATTAATTTTAGCAGTAGATTTCACTGTTGGCTCATCAATGCAAATCTCAAACTGATTCCCCGAACTTCAGACTCCGAGGAGGGCTTCATTCTAACAGTTATCGCTTGGAAACTTGTTATCTAGAGGATTCTAATGTAGAATTGAGACGCTTACCTTACTAAGGAGGCTTGCGATGATTCGAAAATTCATAGCCTACTATCGGCCACATCTAAGGCTATTCATACTTGATATGGCTTGTGCTTTCATGATTGCGGGAATTGATCTGGTATTTCCCAGGTTCACTACATTAGCGCTCGATAACTATATACCTTCCGGGAATATGAGAGGGATTGTCATTATCGCAGTAGTTATGGCGCTGCTCTTTGTTCTGAGAGCCGTTTTCAACTATGTGGTCAACTATTGGGGTCATGTTGTGGGGGTAAGAATGGAATACAACATGAGGAAGGATATCTTTTCTCATCTTCAAACGTTGTCCTTTAGCTATTTTGACAAAGTCAGAACCGGAAAGATTATGTCTAGGATAGTGAACGATCTGCGAGAAATTACGGAACTTGCGCACCATGGTCCTGAGGATCTCTTCATTTCGACTGTTACTTTGGTTGGAGCTTTCTTGATCTTAATGCAGAATGACTGGAGGTTAACTCTAGTTGTTTTTGCCTATATTCCTTTCATGATCTGGTATGGCGTCAAGAAGAGACAAAAGATGGCAAAGGCATTCAGATTAGTGAGGAAGAAAATAGCCAACGTCAACGCACAGCTCGAAAACAGCATTTCAGGAATTAGAGTAGCTCAGTCATTTACCAATGAGGAGTTCGAAAAAAACAAGTTCGATCTTGGGAACCAGGAGTTCAAAGAATCAAGGCAGTTCGCTTTCAAATCGATGGCAGAAATGACTACCGGTATAGATCTGATGATGAACATGCTCAAAGTAACTGTTCTTGCATTTGGAGGTTACCTGACTTATTCTGGTGAGATAACTGTTGGAGGTTTTGTTGCCTACTTTCTCTACGTTGATCTTTTTCTGCAGCCGATAAGGAGACTTATGCAATTTGCACAGCAATATGAAGACGGCATGTCTGGTTTTGAGAGGTTCGTGGAGATAATGGAGACTAAGTCCAGCATCACTGATTCTCCCGATGCGATTGAGTTAACCGATGCCAAGGGAGATATCAGAGTAGAAGAAGTATCTTTTGCATATGAGGGCGGAGTGAACGTCCTTTCCAATATTAGCCTCCATATTCCTGCAGGAAAAATGGTCGCTCTTGTCGGACCTTCAGGAGGAGGAAAGACAACGCTTTGTCACCTGATTCCAAGGTTCTATGATGTCACGAGCGGAAAGATTACTATAGATGGAACAGACATTCGTGATGTTACTCTGAATTCGTTGAGGAGCCAAATTGGGATTGTTCAGCAAGACGTTTTTCTATTCGCAGGAAGTATTCGGGATAATATTGCTTATGGTAAGGGCGACGCATCAGATGAAGAAATAATTGAAGCAGCCAAAAGAGCAAACATCCATGATTTCATTCTGAGCCTAGAACACGGATACGATTCATATGTCGGCGAAAGAGGCGTTATGCTTTCCGGAGGACAAAAACAGAGAATTTCGATTGCCCGAGTGTTCTTGAAGAATCCGCCCCTTCTAATCCTTGATGAAGCTACTTCTGCACTGGACAATGAGACTGAACTTAAGATACAGGAATCTCTTGAAGCTCTCTCGAAGGGACGCACGACCCTTGTAATTGCCCACAGACTTTCGACTATAAAGAATGCCGACGAGATAGTTGTGATAACCAGCGAAGGGATAATCGAAAGAGGTAGCCACGATGAACTTCTTAAGAAGGGCGGACACTATGCAAGACTTTACAGAGCGCAATTTAAGGGCTATATACCCGATATGTGATCGCTTCTTCCCATATTCGAGTATCTGTCGGGTAGACTGAGTGCAGTTGAGACAGATTCTTCGAGGAGTCTTTTCGTGATATTTCTAAACGAATTGCGAAGAAAGTTCTCTCGGCGACTTCTCACCTTTTCAGCTGATCCGAGGTAGCAAGATGCATACGACTTGACAGTGCTGATGGGTAGAGTCTTCCTTCTAGAAGTGATTCGAAGAGTTGTAGTCAATGCACCGTTTCCCGCTAACTAGAACTCCCGGTTTGGAGAAATTGCTTTTCACCACCTCGGCAATTATGGCTTCCAGATTGTCCATTAAGGTTTATTTGTTATACTTGGATGCAGCCGGAGTTCCTTGGAGGGATGCCTATGGATATTGAAAGGGAGTTTCTTTTCAGATGGTATGAACGGCAGCTGCTGGTTGAGGGAGTGACAAGATCTTTCCTTCTGCGACTGTCAGAGGAGACATTCGGCGGACTCTCGGGTAAGATGGAAGAGATGGTAGCGGAATTGTTGATAAGGAGCGGTCTTTCCGGTATTACTAGAGATTTTCCAAGACAAAGAATCCTTCCGTTTTACTCACCTTTGATCTACAGGCAGAAAGAGACTATGGAGTTCAGAGATGGAGATGAAATAAGAATTTCGGAAGATGATGGGAAGAAAATCGTAAGCTTTCCACATACTCTGCCGATAATATTTTCGCCGGTAATTGCCGGAATAGTTTTTTTCTGGTTTATGAATGAGGTTTCAAGTACAACTTCCGTCAAAGGGCTTCCGGTGAATCTCGAGAAAATCTCCCGAAAGGGAAGGGTAATGGTCGTTGGCGCTGGAGGATTAGGAAGTCCTTTAATAAAGACCTTGCTAGATAACGGTATCGATGATATTTGCATCATTGAACCCGGAAAGGTAAAGCTTAACAATTTGCACCGACAAATATTGTACGATTATGGAGATGTGGGTCTTTCAAAGGCCAGCGTTCTTGAGCGAAAGTTGTCTACTTACTATTGTGGGGTAAGGGCCAAGATCTATGAGAGAGAATTCGATCCGGTTTCTATCAAGTCGGAGAGGCCGGATATTGTTGTTAGCTGTGTTGACAATTTTGAGACGAGATATTTGATTAATGATGCTTGTTATCGTAATGGTATTCCTTTTGTCGATTCGGGAGTTGAAGGATCTAGCGGATATGTTATGTTAAGAGACAGAAGTACACCGTGCTACAGATGTTTCATGGGAGACAACAGGATAGACACAGAGGCTTCCAGAGGCATTCTGGCATTTACAACTTATTTTGGCGGGTTGCTAGAAGCGGCTTTGGTTACGAGTTACCTTAATAACAGAAATTACGAAGGCAAAATCTTCTGGTTCGATCTGAAAAAACACAGATTCGAAGAGATAACTGTTGAACGTAGGGAAGACTGTCCCGTTTGTTCGTTAGCGAAGAGGTGACTCTTTTGGAAGTTGTTTACGGAGACAAGAAGTGGAATTTCGATAGAGATCTGAGTTACGGTGAACTGATAAAGGAGACTCGACTTGGGCGGGTCTCCGTTCTGGTTATGGTGAATGGCCGACTGGTAAGGAAAGAGGAGATGATCCCGGTGAAGTCGAGAGTTCTAATAATCAGTGCTGCTAACGGAGGATAAATGGCGCATACCGACGCATACTTGCGCATAAGAACATATAGTGCTTTCTTTTGATCGCTATCGTTTCGTGGCGGAATTAGGTTTTTTTGTAGGGAGCATCTCTTGAATGTAGAATTCTAATGGATAGTTGAAATATATATGGAGGTGGAGAAATTGGAAAAGAAAAAGGTTTTGATTCTCGGTGCGGCTGGAAGGGACTTTCATAACTTCAACACTTACTACAGAGACAACGAAGAGTTCGAAGTAGTAGCCTTCACGGCGACACAGATTCCTGGAATCGATGGAAAAAAGTATCCTGCGGAACTCGCAGGCAGACTCTATCCAAATGGCATTCCGATACTTCCGGAAGAGGAATTCGGCAAATTGATCGATGAGCACAAGATCGATCAGGTCGTTCTCGCATACAGCGATCTTCCACATCAATATGTCATGGAGAGGGCGGCAATAGCGAACGCGCACGGTGCGGATTTCATTCTACTTGGACCCAGCAAGACAATGGTTAAATCCTCGAAACCGGTAATCTCTATCTGCGCAGTTAGGACGGGTTGTGGAAAGAGCCAGACAACCAGAAGAGTGCTCGACATTCTGAGAGCCAAGGGTAAGAAGGTTGTCTCTATCAGACATCCGATGCCTTATGGAGATCTTGTGAAGCAGAAGGTCCAGAGATTTGCCGATTATTCAGATCTGGATAAACACGAATGCACTATCGAAGAGAGAGAGGAATACGAACCCCATATAGATCGAAATGCCGTTATATATGCCGGGGTCGATTACGAAGCGATCCTCAGAGAAGCCGAAAAAGAGGATGTAGACGTAATAATATGGGACGGCGGAAACAATGATTTCTCATTTTATAAGACAGATCTGTATATAACTGTAACCGATCCTCATAGAGCCGGTCACGAGACTACATACTACCCGGGATTCACGAATCTAATGATGGCTGATGTAATTGTTATCAACAAGGAGGAGACGGCTTCTCCAGAAGATATCGACATCGTCCGAAGAAATATCGCGAAATTCAATCCCAACGCCATTGTAGTTGACGGCGCTTCACCGATAACAATTGAGGGAGGCAAGTCGTCCGAGATAAAGGGCAAGAGAGTTCTCGTCGTAGAGGATGGCCCGACCCTGACCCACGGTGGAATGAAGTACGGTGCGGGATGGGTAGCAGCAAAGAAGTTTGGCGCATCCGAGATAGTTGATCCAAGGCCTTATGCAGTAGGATCACTCGTTTCAACATATGAGAAGTACAACCACCTGGATCAAATCCTTCCGGCCATGGGATATGGCGAAAAGCAGATGAATGAGCTAGAGGATACCATAAACAAGGCCGACGTAGATCTTGTAATAATTGGTACTCCGATTGACCTGAGAAGGGTAATCGACATAAAGAAACCTGCCGTAAGAATCGGTTATGAGCTTCAGGAGATAGGGAAGCCCGATCTAGAAGAGATAATAGAAGACTTCCTTAAGGAACACAACATATTGTAGATCGGCAAAAAGGGGACTGGATAATCCAGTCCCCTTCTTTTATCTCTTCTTCTTTATCGGTATGTAGATGTCAAACTCAGAATCTTCTTTCCCTGTGAATCTTTCATCATACAGTTCAAACTCATTCAGTCCGACCGGTTCATACTCGGAATTCTGAAACCACTTTCCATAGATGTACTCGTAAGTATCCTGCAGTGAGTCAAGCTCTCCCTTGTGAGTGAAAACGGCGTAGGTTGCCTCAGGTACTTCTGCCCCAATCATTCCCTCCGGGATTCTTTCCAGAGTCGAGACGGCCAAAGAGGCTATGTAGTCGAACTTGCCGTCTATGAAGTCCTCTTCACCTGTGCACATCAGCCCGTAGCTTTCCTTCGCCGATATGACATTGTCGATCTCGGTATGCCTCTCCATGAAATCTCTCCAGAGTTTCGGGCAGTTGTTCGCCGGATCATTTCCGTAGTACTTCAAACCAATGACTTTGAATGCCGATTTGTGGATGATTTCTGGTTCCATTCTTATTCCTCCCTTGAGACCTATCAGGTCTTTTTTGCACAGTCTCTTTTTCTGAGTGACGGTGAAGTGGAGTTCAAGCCTGCGATACTTGCCAGGCGTCAAGTAGTATCTGCTTTTGAATGCTCTGGTAAATGATTCCTGCGAATCATAGCCTAACTGCAGGGCGATCTCCAGAATACTCATCGAGGTTGTAGCAAGTTTGTCGGCAGCCACGCTCAACCTTCTACCCTTGCGGTACTGGCCTATCGTCTCGCCAACAGTGTGGAAGAAGATTCGCTGAAGATGAACTGATGAGTAGAAGATTTCTGAGCAAAGATCGTCGAGAGTTATCGGGGATGAAAGGTGCTCCTCAATGTAATCTATAACGGAGTTCACACAATCGATGTAATCCTCTTTCAAAGAAGTGTCTCTGGACATCCTCCACCTTCGCAATAATCGTCTTAAAGATTATACAAGTATGGACGGGCTTGTTTTTGATCGAAAGAATCATGATGGAGTTTCTTCTAAGCCGAGTCAATCCAAAAACAATTCCGACTGAACGACACCGTTAATCACGGCAACATCAGAAGTCAACAAGCCTTTCAAGCTTCTTAGCCGCTTCTATTGTGCTGCTTACTTCTTTCGGCAGAGGAGGTATTCCCTTGAAGCCCGTTTTCCTGACGAAGTCGACAAGCATCGTCCTAAGTTCCTCAGGGTTCCAGTTAGAAAGTTTGTCCAGGGTATCTACTCCAGCGTCGTAGTATAGCCTCGCCCTAACTCCCTTCATTCCACCTAGTCTCGAAAGATCCGAGAGTCTAAGGTATTCAAGTATTCTTTCCATTTCAATTCCGGTGCGTGCAGCCAGGCTTTCTCTCAGCTCAGGCGAACCTGCGGCTGCGATCATTTGATAGGTGTAAAATATGCCCTCTTTCGCGAGTTTTTCCACTATTGTCCTGTCGTACCCGGAGAATCTATCTAGTCTCATGCCTTTCCTCTTTGCTGCAATTTCTTTTTCACGAAGTTCCGAGGCGTATTTCGCAAGTGAAGGTTCAGAAAGAAAACAGAAATACTGTGCTATGCTACGCAGTTGTTGCTTCAGGCGGGCTTTGTCATTGTAGTTCGATTTTGCGAAGCCTTCAATATCCTCTTTTTCTGCCTCTTCAATTGATTTCTCATTCGAATCAAGAAGGAATCTCTCAAAAGATGCAACTCCAGACAACATCAAGTCGATAACATTCTCACTCTTACCTTTACTCTTCAAGAAGGCTATGAAATCTTCCTCTTTTATCATCCAATCACATCCCTTGCGAAGAGAAAACGCCTAAACGATCTGGAGAATAGACCTTCTTAGCCACCCAAATGAACATAGTCAAACAATGTATTAATTACAGTGCTTCTACAGTTATCTTCGAAGCAAGACTCATCACGTCATCGAATCTACAAAGCTCTGTGCCGGGCGTCATGACGGCAGCTGAACTGGCGGCACCAGCCATTTTCAATGCAGTTTTTGCCGTCTCGCCAAGTTCTCTGTACATGCAGTATGCCGCCAGGAAAGAGTCCCCTGCGCCAACCGCGCTCTTGACAGGTACTTCAGGTACACGAATACGATAGAACTCCCCACTCACTGATGCAATCGCTCCCTCGGCTCCCATAGTCAGAAGAATTTCCTCGACTGAATACCTGCTCGACACTTCTGAAATTGCCTTTCTGAAATCCGCCTCTCCGATTAGCTCTCGATTGAGCAGCCTTTGAAGTTCGTGAATATTTGGCTTTATTCCTCTTGGCTTGGCCTCAACCCCCTTGGAGAAAGGCTCCTTGTCGGAATCGATGTAAACGTTGACTCCAATGTTCCTCATCCTTGAACAGAGTTGTGCGTAGATATTGCTGCTTACTCCTTCCGGAATGCTTCCGCACAAAAGGAGATAGTCGTCCTTTCTCAAAAGTATGTCGATTGTTTTGTAAAGTTTGTAGACTTCCTTGACGGATATTACCGGACCTGGAAGACTCATTCTGTATTGACCGCTTCCCGTCTGGACGAGAATGTTGGTCCTTGTTTCTTCTTCACTTCTTACCGTTGCATAAACGACTCCCTCATCATCGAGCATCTCTTCTATTACCTTTCCGGTATGACCTCCAAGAAAGGCAATAGCGACTGAATGGCCTCCCAGTTCATTTATCACACGTGATACGTCGACACCCTTGCCTGCAGGGTAATCTTTTACTCTATCTACCCTCACCGTATCGTCCTCGATTAGAGCGTCTGTATACAAGAATCTATCCAGCGCTGCATTCAAAGTAAGTGAGAAAATCATTATTTACACCTCCTACATCCTGCCGAGACGATAGTTGATGATTCCGAGCACTACAATTACGCTTGTCTCGACTCTTAGAGTCCTTCTTCCCAATGAAACGGGCGTACATCGGGTCGAAGCGTCTTTTATCTCCTCCGGCGCGAAGCCCCCTTCTGGTCCTACGATCAATCGCAGTTTTTCTTCAACGGCAAGTTCTTTTTCTACTTCTGCTAGAGGCCTGCCACCGAATTCCAGAAGCAGGTTATATGATCCCTCTAGAAGAAGTGTCTGGGATACAGTAATCTCGGGAATGTAAGGATTAACACTCTGCTTGGCCGCTTCCCTTGCGACCGCATTAAACTTATTCAGCTTACTTTCATCAACTCTTGAAACCGACCTAAGGCTATTGAACAATTCGATTCTGTCGACTCCCAATTCGGTTGCTTTCTCTATCAAAATATGAAGCCGTGGCCACTTTGTCGCTGCCACGGCTACAGTAATACTCTTACCGTCTTTCTCGACATGCTCACGCCCAATAATAGTTCCCGAGGCAGATGATTTCCCAAGTTCATCTAGAAGAAATCTGTAAATGGTACCTTTGCCATCAATGCCCGTTAGTTTGTCACCAGGGCTTGCTCTAGTCACTCTCAGATGTATGGTTTCACTGCTGTCTAGAATGACTCTGTTGTCTTCGGGCAGAACAAAGAAAGCATTGGGCAACTAACCAATGACCTCCTGCCTCATGTATGGTACGAGGGCTTTGGGCACATCAATCTTTCCATCACTTCTCTGGTAGTTTTCAACTATTGCTACCAGGGTCCTTCCAACGGCCAGTCCCGAGCCATTTAAACAGTGTACAAACTTCAGTTTGTTGTCACTGTCTCTGAACCTTATGTTGGCTCGTCTTGGCTGGAAGTCCTCAACGTTTGAACAGGAAGAAATCTCTCTATAAGTGCTGTAAGAAGGCAACCAAACTTCAAGATCATAGGTCTTGGCCGAGGCAAATCCGATATCCCCAGTACAAAGAGCAACTACCCGGTAAGGAAGTTCCAACTTCCTAAGAACATCTTCAGCATCGGCCGTAAGGTTCTCAAGCGCATCGTAAGAATCATCGGGACGGGTGAACCAGACAAGCTCAACCTTGTCAAATTGGTGTACTCTTATCATTCCACGAACATCCTTTCCGTACGATCCTGCCTCTCTCCTGAAGCATGCACTGTAAGCCGTGTATTTCTTAGGTAGATCTCCTTCGATAATCTCGTCCATGTGCTGCGAAACAAGAGGCACTTCTGCCGTAGGTATCATAAACATATCGTCGGGATCGATTCTGTAGGCTTCGTCCTCGAATTTTGGGAGCTGGCCGGTTGCCTGCATTGTAGCCCTCTTAACCATGAAAGGAAGAGCAACTTCTTCATATCCCTTAGAGTGATGTAGATCAAGCATGAAATTGGCAATTGCCCTCTCAAGTCTTGCTAGATCCCTTCTGAGGATTATAAATCTCGCTCCAGAAATTTTCGCGGCTCTTTCAAAGTCTATAAGACCAGTTTCCGGCCCGTAATCCCAGTGCGGTCGGATCTCAAAGTCGACCTTTCTCGGTTCTCCCCACTTCCTAACGACGACGTTATCTTCCTCACTCTTGCCAACGGGTGTTGTCGATGATGGAATATTGGGAAGATAGAGAAGCTTATTTTTCAGTTCTTCTTCTATCTGAGAAGTTCGGTTATCAAGTTCCTTGACCTCGGATGAGACCTCCTTCGCTCTTTCCATAAGCGAAAGAGCAAGTTTTTCATCTTTGATTGCTTTGGCGCGGGCAATTTCCGAAGATATGCTATTTCTCTCGGCCTTTTTTTGTTCAACTACCAGCAGCGCCTCTCTCCTCTTTGATTCCATATCAACGATCTCATCCAACAGCTCTGAGGTCATCTGCCTGTGCTCAAGAGCTCTCCTCAAAATTCCGGAGTTTTCCCTAATCAACCTTACATCAATCATGTTCTTTCCTCCTGCTAGAAAACAAGCTCTATCTCAACATCTTTTCCTTCAAATGAGTCATCATTTGTGTCGTATATCAGTTCAGCGGCCCAAATCTTTCGACTGTTCTTGAAATCGTCAACAAAGACATTTCCTCTCAAATTAAGGAGCCCCGTATCTCCAAAATACTCGAAGTAGAGTGTATCAACATTGAGATCGCCTTTGTAGTCAATGAAAATCAGGTTGGGTGTTGCCTCCTTTGTTTCCTTTGCGAAACCCTCATAGTATTCTGTTTTCTGATCGAAATTGAGGATCTCGGTCCTGTAAACATATATGTCCTTACCATCATCCTCTTTTGAGTAAATTATGGCTTCAACATCTTCAAGCAATGTACCGGTTGAGTTCTCAAGATTGTAGTCAAGCGATGAAGAGGTCGCCTCACCAGTCTGAAATCTTACAAAGGTTTCGCCTTCAGTGACAAAACTCTCCCAATCAGTAGTACCCTTTGTCGCAGTTGCCAGTGGAGTCTCAACGTAAATCTCTCCGTCCTTGTTAATGAAGACATTTCCAATAAAAGTGAAGACCTCTTTCTGCAGAGATCCCAGGACTGTGTCTCCCTTTATTCTTACTGTACTGGCAAAGATTGTTGCTGCAAGGGAAACAAAAATTAGTCCAATTATAATAACACTCTTTCTCTTCATAAACTACCTCCAGACGATTATTCGTTTGCTTTCTTAGAGTCCATTATCTCTAAAAGATTCTTGACAATTACCTCGAGAGCCTTTACCTGATCGGACTTTATTTCAGTCATTACCGATTTCAGGTACTCTACTCTTCTATCGATAACTTTCTCTATAAGTGTTCTTCCGGAATCGGAAATGTCGATTATGAATGATCTCCTATCTTTGTCGGAACGTCTTCGTTCTACCAAATCAGCATCAATAAGCCTTTTCACAAGACCCGTTGTTGTGCTCTTGGTAATTCCAAGCCAGCGACTGATGTCACTCATCCTCTTTTCTCCATTGAAGAAAAGAACCTGAAGGACATCGAATTGGGCCGGAGTGATCGGGAAGTCCCTCAGAACCTTTCTTCCTTCCCTTCTAATCCTCGTAGAAATCGTTCTAAGATTCTTCTCAAGAATTGCAGCGTCTTCCTTTTTGATTTCATTTACGGACATCACTACACCTCCAAACCCTCTGTATTGGTTGACAGAAAACGGTACTACTCAAGAGATTATATCATCATATTTACCGCGGTTAAGACTGATTCTCAGGTTGCTTACGTTCATTACTCTAGTTCTGTGGCGTTCGTATCGTGTGCTGAAGCCAATGAAATGGTGATGTATAATTTCAGTATGAAATTATCTGAAGAAGAGTATACTAAACTTGTTAGATTTGATGCCGCTTACAGAGTAGATCACAAGATAGTTGCGGGTGTAGATGAAGCCGGAAGAGGTCCTCTTGCCGGTCCCGTTGTAGCAGCTGCAGTTATTGTTCTTAATCCAGTGGAAGGGGTTTACGATTCTAAAGCTCTATGCAGAAGAATTAGAGAATCGTTGTTTGAAAGAATAATCGAGAACTCCATAATAGGTATAGGGCTTTCGTCGCCTGAAGAGATAGATCTCTTCAACGTCTTTGCAGCCACCAGGCTGGCAATGAACAGGGCACTGAGCGTTCTTTCTGAGAGGCCAGATTATGTAATCGTTGACGGAAAGTGGCTGAAATTGGATGTGAAGGGCGAGTGCATCGTCCGTGGAGATCAAAAAAGCGCATCGATAGCCAGTGCTTCAATAATTGCAAAGGTGTTTAGAGATCGGATTATGGATTCTCTCGATTCATTGTATCCTGAGTATGGTTATAGAAGGCACAAGGGTTATTGTACTGAAATGCATCTTAATGCTCTGAGAAAATTTGGACCGACAACTTGGCACAGACTAACTTACAGGCCGATTCGAGAATTGATTCCCAAGGAACTTGTATCGCGATGGTCAGAAGAAAATGAAGTAAGTAGCGCAAGGCTTTTTAGAGCAGGGTTAGCTACAATGGAGGTCAAGAATTGAGAAGGACATTTGAGGAAAGCGAATGGATAAGACTCATTGAGACAATGGAGAAACTGAGATCTCCAGGAGGCTGTGAATGGGATATAGCACAGACTCATAAGACACTTAGACCATATTTGATTGAAGAGGCGTATGAGGTGCTTGATGCCATAGATGGTGGAAATGACGAAGAGCTTGCCGAGGAGCTTGGTGATATCCTTCTTCAGGTAGTATTTCATTCACAGATTGCTGCTGAGAGAAAGGCCTTCACGATTACGGATGTTGTAAGGTTACTAATAGATAAGCTCGTGAGAAGGCACCCCCATGTCTTTTCCGATTCAAAGGGTTATTCTTATCGCCAGTGGGAAGAAATAAAAGCGAAGGAAAAGGGAGTAGACTCAACTGAGAGTTCCTCTATTGGTAAGATCAACAAGGCACTTCCGGCACTGAGTCTGGCTCGTAGGGTTCAGGAGAATGCTTCGGTCGTAGGTTTTGATTGGGATGAGATAAGCGGCCCACGCAACAAGGTAAACGAAGAGATAGAAGAGCTAGACTGTGCTATAAAGGGAAAGGATAAGAAGAAAATTGAAGAGGAAGTCGGAGATCTTCTCTTTACGATTGCAAATCTATCGAGATTCCTTGATGTGGATCCTGAATTGGCTTTAAAGAGATCAACTGAGAAATTTGTGAACCGTTTTCGAGATATGGAGAGTCATATTGAGAAGTACGGTCTGGAAATTGAAAGCATGACCATAGATGAGCTCAATCACCTGTGGGAAAAAGCGAAGGAGGGTACAAATTGAAGAAGCTGCTAATCGCTGCCCTGATGATTATGTTATTTGTTGTAACAGCGCTTGCACAGACAGAGGAGTTATCTGAAAGTGGGATAGCCGCCAAGGTAAATGGCGAGGTTATCACCATGGATGCTTTCCTTTCGAAAGTTTTGCCCAACTATACTGAGATATCAAAGAGGATTGAAGAGGTTGACCCTCTCTTTTCAGAGATGCTTCTGAATACTGAAGCCGGCCAGAAATTACTGGAGGAATACGAAAGAAATTCTCTGGAGGCTCTGATCGAAGAGACGCTTATTATTCAGTATGCTAGGGAAGCTGGAATAGAAGCCGACACCGAGGTTCTGAGAGGCGTTGTCAACAAATCAATCATGGATACTCTCACAGAATTAGCTATTGAAAAGACAGATGCGGATCTTTTCTACATTCTCAAAGGGTACATCGATGGGCTGAGTTCCTATGAGGCGAAAGTGGTTAGAGATTTGGCCTACAAAGAGGTTCTTAATGGTCTCTATGAAGCTGTTACTGAAAATGCAACTGTTACGGAAGAGGAAGTTGAGCAGTACTATCTGGCCAACTCCTCCAGGTATGCAATTGAGGAGGAAAGGGCCAATCTAAAAGTGCTACTTTTTGATTCTTTCTCTGAAGCCTACTCGGTATGGAAGGCGGCATCTAGGGATGCTAATCCTGCTTCTGTACTCGATACCTTTCCTGAAGTTCAGTCGGGGAGTTTCACGAGACAGGAGATTGAGAATCTGAATCCCGAGGTTGTGAAATCTCTCTTCAAACCGACTAATGGCGAGTTGCTTTCTTCGGTCGTGACTCTTGACAACAAATATGCTGTTATTTATCTTGAGTCATATTCTCCGGCCGGCGCTCAGGGCATTGATGACGTAAGGGAAGAGATACGGCAAATTCTGATTGCAGAGAAGAAGGACTTGCTCTGGAGAATATGGAAGGAGCAGGAATTCAAAGCTTTCAAAGAAGGAGCTGTTGTAGAGAGATACTACGATACTGATGGAGGAGAGTAGATTGAGTGTGACAAAAGAAGCTGTCATGAAAGCTCTGGGCGAAGTGTACGATCTCGAAATAGGTTTTGATATTGTCTCCCTCGGATTGATATACGGTGTAGAAGTTCAAGAAAACAACGATGTCAGAGTCAAAATGACAATGACGACGCCTATGTGTCCTTTGGCCGGGCTTATGCTCGAAGATGCAAGAAGAAAAGTGAGCGAGATCGAAGGGATCGGTGATGTCAAAATGGAACTTACCTTCGACCCACCCTGGACACCTGAGATGGCGAGTGACGACGTAAGAAAGATGCTAGGAATTTGAGATTACAGCAATTAGCGGAGATATCCAGGAAGAAACTAGCCGAGGCGGGAATTGATAATTCCCGCTTTGTTGTGTTACTGCTTGCGAAGGAATTTTTATCTCTGAGTGGAGCCGACATTATCCTCAAGAATACTGAAGAAATCGAGTATCCACTGGCCAATAGATATCTTGCTGCGGTGGAGAGAGTTGCAAGTGGAGAACCGATAGATTATGTGCTGGGATTCAGAGATTTCCTTGGTATTCGACTAAAGCTCTCTCATAGCGTCTTAATTCCCCGTAACGAGACAGAGGAGCTGGTTGAGATTGTCATTGCCAGTGAAAACAGTTCAAGAGTATTCGCCGACATAGGAACGGGAAGCGGAGCGATAGCGTGTGCATTGGCCAGTCATATTCCTTCCGCGATTGTTTACGCGACAGACATTTCGAAAGAGGCCCTTGCACTGGCAGAGGAAAATGCCAAGAGAAATGGCATTCATAACATAAAGTTCATTGAGGCAAACAACATAGAAGGGCTAGATTCTTTTCTAGAACATGTGGAAGTCCTAGTTTCTAATCCTCCATATATTAGGACAACCGACATGAATTCTCTGGATTTAGCCGTAAGAAACCATGAACCTCGGATTGCGCTGGATGGAGGAGAGGATGGTCTCGACTTCTACAGGAAGTTCTTCAGACATCTACCCTTCGGAAAGAGAGTCTACCTCGAAATATCGCAATACGAGACTGAAGGGCTTATAGGGCTGGCTCGAGACCTGCGAGGTTACTGCTACGAGTTCAGGAAGGACTTCTTGGGAAACTACCGGTTCATGATTCTTCATCCAGAAGATTGAGAACTTGGCATGAAAACCTTTCCAGTTCGACCCTGAAGAGATGATCAGCAAGATAATCTAGACCCGTCTCTTCCCTGTTAATGATTGCGACTTTTGCACCGGAAGATCTGGCAATAACTGGAAACTGAGCAGCCGGATACACCATCAGTGAAGAGCCCATAGCAAGAAAGAGATTACAGTTTTGCGCAGCTTCCTCTGCCTTTTCGATTGCATCTTCGGGAAGCATCTCACCGAAAAAGACGATTCTTGGTTTTATCAGACCACCGCAACTGCATTTAGGGACATCGGTTCTTTGTAGAACGAGTTCAAGCTCTGTCCTGTCAAATTCCTTTCCACATTTCATACAATCAAACAAAGAGGCTGTCCCGTGCAGTTCAACCACTTCTTTTGCCCCGGCCTTCTGTTGAAGACCATCGATGTTCTGAGTTATTATCGTTTTGATTAACCCCATTTTCTGAAGCTTCACCAAGAGAATGTGAGTTGCATTGGGTTTGGCGTCTGCCATCGTGTGGATTCTCTCTTTTGCCACTTTGTAGTATCCGGCAGGGTCCTTCATGAATGCGCTTATCTCAAAAATAGCTGGTGAGACTTTACTGTAAAGACCCCCAGGGCTTCTAAAATCTGGAATGCCGCTTGCAACGGAAACGCCCGCACCAGTAAGTACCGAGGTGTTTGCTGATTCTCTTATCAGGGAAATGAGCAAATCGGCTTCTTGGCTGACGCTACTCACCTCTTGCAAATTGAATCTTCGGAAAGTTTGTCTTGCCTGTATCGGTCCAAACGAAGACATTTTCATCTGCAGAGAACGTGGGGGCGGGGTCTACACCAATTATCGTTGCATCGAGAGGCAGCGAGACTGTCAGCGAATAAGCTTCACCAGTCAGATCGAATTCCATCTCTCCCATGTCAGTATTTACTACACCGTCCTCAACGGCTGCAAAACCTGAAATGACAGCGTGTTCAATTACCTTCACTCTGTTTGAACCAAGAACCGTAGCCGTAGATTGAAAGTCCTCAACAAACATCTGTCTGCTGAAGCTCTCCGCGAACTGGTTCATTGATTCCTGAAAATCTGTCAGTTGTTCTTCCTGAGATTTATCGTATTGTTCAAGGAATTGTGTCATCTGGCTGGGTTTGTTGAAAATTATCTCGGTTTCGATATCAAGTGTAGCCCGGCCCTCGTAGTCATATGAATAGTTGCTGTTGGATGACAAGGTATCTATATCCAGTCTGTTGTTAAATGCCATGAACATGTTTATTGCAGTCATTCCAACCATAACAACAACAAGTATGATAAGAAGGGTGTTGAATTTCATTTGTAACCTCCCAATAATTATTAGATTGCCCTGAGAATATGATAACATCATTCTGTGCTAAAATACATTGTGGCCCTTTGTGGTTGCCATCAACGATCAGCTAGTGCATTTATATTTCTGTGTTTCGGTTTGGAGGGATTTCAGTGCGAATTCTAAGCGGTATGCGCTCCACTGGCAGACTTCATCTGGGGCATTTTGTCACTCTAGAGAAGTGGAAGGAACTGCAAGACCAGGGGAATCAATGTTTCTACTTCGTGGCAAACTGGCACGGTCTTACTTCTCACATTGATGCAACTTCTAGTTTTCACGACTGGACTCTCGACATCATCAGAACATATGTTTCAGTTGGTCTTGATCCGGAGAAGTCGGTTCTGTTCATTCAATCTGCAATAAAGGAACATGCGGAGCTATTCCTTTATTTTTCAATGCTTGTATCTGTTTCTAGGCTAGAGCGTGTTCCCACTTACAAGGATCAGAAGGAACAGATAGCAAACAGGGATCTATCAAGTGGTGGATTCTTGCTGTACCCAGTTCTTCAGGCCGCAGATATTCTAATGTATCTTGCCACAGGAGTTCCAGTTGGAGAGGATCAGATATATCACGTAGAGCTTACCAGGGAGATTGCCAGGAAATTTAACAACCAATTTGCCGAGGTCTTTCCAGAGCCTGAGCCTATTCTGGCAAAAGTTCCCAAGCTTCCTGGGACGGACGGCAGAAAGATGTCCAAGAGCTATGAAAACTATATTCTTATAGATACAGATGAGAAAGAGCTCTGGAAAATGATTGCTCCAATGATGACAGATCCTGCAAGAAAGAGAAGAAATGATCCTGGAGATCCTGAGAAATGCCCGGTTTGGGACTATCACAAAGCCTTCACTTCATCTGATGAAGAAAAAGAATGGGTTGTTGAAGGATGCAAGACGGCAAATATAGGGTGCCTTGAATGCAAGAGGGTACTTCAGAGAAACCTTGTCGCCAAACTATCTCCTGTGTGGGAAAGACTGTCATATCTCAAGGAGAACACTTCAGAGCTTTCCAGAATAATTGAAGATGGAAATCGAAAGGCTAGAGAAGTGGCAAAGGAGACAATGAAGAAAGTTCTTGAAGCAACGAAGCTGGGGTGGTGACCATGGAACAGCTTGAACTGGTCTTCAGTTTTCCAGAATTTGAAGGACCACTTGATCTACTGGTTTATCTAGTCAGGAAACACCGGGTGGATATTCGTTTGATACCTATCACAGTTATTGCAGATGAGTTCATCACGCATGTAAATAAAATGAAATCACTTGACATGGTAGTGACTTCGGATTTCCTTGTTATGGCTTCAACCCTAATGGAGATGAAATCGAAAGCTCTGCTTCCCAGAATCAGTAACAACGAGGCTGAAGTATTTGACAACCAGAGGAAGGAGCTTTACCGGAGAGTCGAGGAGTATAAGGCTCTGAAGGACCTGTCTAAGGAATTTAGGGTAAAGCTGTATGATGCATACAGCTATGAAAGGGCAACCGCGAGGCCAACTGTAGATAGAGAAAGAAAGGAAGATCTTCCAGATGAATTGACAGAAGCGTTCAAGGCAATACTAAAAGAAACTGTGCTAAGAGAGAGGGTATATACAATAGTCTCGGAAAGCGTAAACGTTGAAGATAGAATGATGCAGATTGAGCAACTCTATGAAACGATAGAGCTTTACAAATTCCTAATGAGTCTCGAAAGCAGATCAGAGATTATCGTTTCCTTTCTGGCAGTTCTTGAGTTGCTAAAACTGAACAGGTATTATCTTGACACCGTAGAACCTCTCACTCTCAGGAGGAAGGTTTCGTGAGCGAGGAATTAACAAAGAAGGCCGTCATGGAAGCATTGATATTTTCAGCAAAGAGTGGAATTGAGCCTTCACGAATAGCCTCGATTATTGGGATAAAGCTTAGTCAGGTTATGTTGCTTCTTGAAGAACTTGAAAAAGAATATGAAGGTCATGAACACGGTGTTGTGATCAAGTCAGTCAATGGAAAGCTCAGGTTCTATACGAAGGCATCGATTCAGTCATATGTGAGTCAAATTTCGGTAAGGCCTCTTGTAAGCATAACAGACACTCAGATGGAAGTTCTGGCAATTGTAGCCATCAAAGGTCCGCTAACCAGGAATGATGTTGAGCTTGTTAGGGGACGTTCTTCGCAGTCCCAGCTTCTAGAGCTATCGAAAATGGGGCTCATCGGAAAGAGAAAGTCTAAGTTGCCCGGGAGGCCTTACCTCTACAAAGTTAGTTCTCGATTCTACGAGTTGTTTCAGGTTGACGATCTTGCAGAGATCGTTCAAGGGTTGGCTTTCGGCGAGGGAGAAGATAAATTTGAGACTTCACGAGATAATCTCACAGATAACGGGAATGTCGAGGAGAAAATCAACGCAAGCGATTTTGGACGGGAGAGTGAAATTGAACGGCAGGATAGAAACTTATCCGAGACTTGATGTAACGCCTGAATCTTCTCAAATACTTCTTGACGGAAGCAGACTGAGTTTTTCCAGCGAAGAGAAGGTAGTCTATTTAGTCAACAAACCCATTGGATATCTCAGCGCCATGAGCGATGATCGAGGAAGAAAAACGCTTACAGACTTAATTAATGGAAAGATTAAGGAGAGGGTTTTTCATGTGGGAAGGCTAGATCAAGACAGCTGTGGTCTCATATTGATGACAAACGACGGCGATCTTGCAAATCTTGTTTCTCATCCTGCTTCGGAGATAGAAAAAACTTATGTTGCGGGAGTAAAGGGGATTCTTGCCGATAGCGAACTCCAAGCAGTGAAGATTGGAGTCACTCTTAACGATGGATTCAAAACCTCTCCCGCAAAGATAAGGCTTCTAAGAAGTGAAAGAAACTTTTCGAAGTATTCTATTACGATTTATGAGGGCCATAAACGAGAGATAAGAGAGATTTTTAGGGTGTTCAATAAACCAGTTGTGAGCCTTGTCAGAGTATCAATCGGGTCATTGGGTATATCTCTTGTTCCTAATCCTGGCGATGTAAAGAGACTTAGCCGGAAGGAAATTGATTTGCTAAGCAAAGGGGCCCAGAAGAGGACCCCCGGAAAAGTCAACAAGAACCTTTAGCTGCATATACTGGCAGGGTCTTTCTCTTCAGCTGCTCAGATCGACAACGAACGCACCAATGTAAGTGTCAGCTGCTCCGTAGTAAAGAATCAGTCTTTCTTCCATGACTACCGCCCCTTCAATGAAAATTACGTTCGGAACTTGACCTTGCTTTTCCCAGGAAAGTTCCGGCTCAACAAGAGGTTTGTCCGTCCTTCTTACAAGTTTCCTGGGATTATTGATATCAAACAGGGCAGCTCCGGGTCTGTAGATCGTCGAAAAATCCGCACTGTTATAGATCAACAATATTCCTTCATCAGTGATTATTGGAGTTGGGCCTGGCTCGATCAACCTGCTGTCAAAGTTTCCCGGTCTTGGTTCCATTACTGGTCGGGGATAGATAGTCCAGTTCTTCAGGTCTGTGGAGTAAGCGAGCTTAATAGAGGAATCGCCGAAATACATGAAATACTTGCCATCAATCTTTGCAGGTACAATCGCACCGGACTTTGACCATGTATCACCTTCAAAGACCGGTCCCTGCTTTTCCCATTCAACAAAATCTGTTGATGTAGCGATGCATAGTCTCGCTTTCCCACCGTCATATCCTGTGTAAGTGAGAATGTAGAGTTCTTCAATCTTCACTATACGGGGATCTTCACATCCACCTGGGATTTCGTATGGCTCAGTGGGAGATATCAGGGGAAGATCATTTCGTGAAAATTCAAACCCATCTTCCGACTTGGCCATGCCTATCCTGGATGTGCCGTGCCATCTACCTGTTCCCGTCCAGTCTTCAGACCTGTACAGCAGATACACTGTTGAATCCACAACTATGGCAGTCGGATTGAATACGGCCTTGCTTTCCCATTCAATACCTTGTGGCATCAGCAAAGGAAGAGTAGAAGCTCTTTCAATATTATAAAGCGATTCAAACTTTATAGAGACTGCACATCCAAATGAAACCAGGAAGAGAAATACCAATATCAATTGTCTTTTCATATGATCAACTCCTTATCCAGTCAAACACAGCCTCTTTCTCAATTGTTGCGACGGCAATATGGTTATCTGCCGCTCCGTAATAGATGAAATAGTTATCTTCATGCTCAACCATCGCGTCGGAGAAGACAACGTTGGGAACACCTCCAAAGATTTCCCACTCTTCTTCAGGTTCAAGAATTGGTTCATCGCTTCTCTTTATAACTTTCTCGGGGTTCTCTAGATCCAGAACCATAAAGCCAAGTCGATAAGTTGGTCTAGGGGTATTTTCAACACCATGGTAAAGTACAAGCCATCCGTATTCGGTCTCAACTGGAGGTGCACCTACTCCAATTTTCAGGTTGTCCCACTTACCTGTTCTGGGACCTGCGATGGAAGTGAATTTCGACCATGTATCTAAATCATCTGAATATGCCAGGTACATGTCTGGCTCAATTCTATGGAACATCACATAGCGACCCCTAATCTTCTTTGGGAAGAGCGCTGCATCTTTGTTGTCGATATCTGGAATTATTACGCCGTAACGTTCCCACCGAAGAAAGTCAATAGTCGAAGCCATTGATATTCTAATCCCTTGAGGTGAGTATGCGGTGTATTGCATATAGGTTTTTCCTTCCAGCTCAGTCAACCTGGGATCTTCAACACCGTAGAGTTCCCACTGACTTCCGGGAGTGAAGACGGGTTTTTCAAAACGGTTGAATCTGAGTCCATCTAGTGAAACGGCGTATCCCATTCTCGATACCATATCTTCGCCCTGAGCCCTGTAAATCATGTGAAACAACCCTTGCCGTTTTATAACGGCGCAGTTGAAAACATATTTGGATTCCCAATGATGTTGCGATATCGGAGAAAACAGAGGATTTAACGGGTGCCTTTTTAGTTTGATCACAACTTTCACTCCTTATTTCAATGACATAGAGATTCCTTGAAGGAAGTACTTTCTGAACACCAGGAATATTACTACCATTGGCATAGTTTGAAGTACAGAACCTGCAAGGACCGGACCCAGATAGCTTCCGTACTGCATATTGAAGCTTGCAAGAAGTACTGAAAGCGGCATCTTTGTGTAGTCGCTCACAACAATCAGAGGCCACATGAAATTATCCCATATTCCGATGAAAGTGAAGAGACCTACGATCGATACAGTTGAACTTGCAAGTGGAACTAAAACCCTGGTGATTATCCATAGATCATTTGCTCCATCCATTCTGGCCGCTTCTAGGTACTCGTTAGGTACTGCTCTGAAGGACTGTGTGAACATGAATATTCCCCAGGCAGATACGAGTGAAGGAAGTATGAGAGCTGTTCTGGTGTCAATGAGACCGAGATTCCTTATAAGGACATATAAAGGAACAATGAAGAGAAATCCCGGGAATATCATTTGAAAGATTATGAAATTGAATACTGCATTTCTTCCTTTGAAACTCAGCCTGGATAGTCCGAAACCGACTAGAGCCGAGGTTACTAGTACTCCCAACGTGACGGTTACCGATATGAAAATAGAATTGCCAAGAGCCTGAATGAAGGGCCTTTCCATTTTGTCGGCAGCTTCCAGTATGAACTTGTAATTCTCGAAAGTGAACTGACTTGGAAGAAATCCGCCGTAAATCTCGTTGGTCGGTTTGAACGATGATAATAGCATCCAAACGTATGGATAGATCCATACAATTGAGGTGGCAAAGAGAACAATGTAGAGGATAATCGTAGAAAGTTTTTTCATACAATTTCCACCTCCCGCTCAACAAGCTTCCTAGTCAGTATGACGCATCCGTAGCTTAGTAAGGCCACAACTATAGCCAGTGATGAGGCATAGCCGGGATTTATCTTCTGGAATGCGGTGGTGTATATCAGCATCTGAAACGTGTATGTAGTCCTCATTGGACCACCTCCAGTGATTAGGAAGGGTTCAGTGAATATCCCGAAAGTAAGGGTAAGAGAAAGAACTAATACCATAACTAAAGAGGGATTAATGAGAGGCAGAGTGATTCTGAAGAACTTGGTTGTTTTCCCTGCGCCATCCAGTTCTGCCGCTTCATAGAGACTTTCGGGGATTGCCTGAAGCCCGGAAAAGAGGATAAGGCCGTAATAACCGATAAACTTCCAAGTCACCATCGCAGCTATAGATAGAGTGGCCAGTTGAGGACTGCTAAACCAGGGAATGGTGATTCCAAATAAGGCTCTTGTGAGCTCATTAAGAGGACCGTTTATTGCGAACAATTTCTGAAAGATTATAGAATAGGCAACTCCGGAGGAGACATTTGCTACGAGAAATGCGAGTATGAAAAATGTTCGGAATAGCTTGACTCTCTTCAAGCCAAGAGCAAAAAGCAAGGAGAGACCGAGAACCATCGGAATGAAATACAGCATGAAGTTGAAGGTGTTCAGTACGACCCTCCAGAAGAGCTCATCTTGGAACAACCTTACGAAATTCTCAAACCAGACGAATTTTCTGGGGGTGAAGTAGTTCCATTTTGAAAGGGCAAGAATTACCAGCCAGACAAACGGATATCCCCAAAAAATTGCCGTATATATGAGATATCCGCCTGACAGAGACCAGCCTTTTAT
Organism: Mesotoga sp. BH458_6_3_2_1; assembly: GCF_003664995.1. Classification (NCBI taxonomy): domain Bacteria; kingdom Thermotogati; phylum Thermotogota; class Thermotogae; order Kosmotogales; family Kosmotogaceae; genus Mesotoga; species Mesotoga sp. BH458_6_3_2_1. Next base: position 112,708 of record NZ_JFHL01000015.1, read on the forward strand.
TGCGTCGATGGTTTTCAATCTCTTCCTCACAGTAAATCACCTCTTCTCCTAGAAGAGTTCTCTACGTATTCTCGTTGCCGCATCACCTAGTGCATCGAACGGACTGGATTTTCCATACATTATTTGCTCTATTAGGAATGTTGTGAGAATATCCTGAACTTCAACTGTCTTCGTAGTAAGCGCTGGGGGGACCGCATAGGCAACGTGGCTAGCGTAGGCAGCAAACTTTGGATTATCCTCCATGTATTGCTGAAATATCGGGTTAGTAAGCAGATCCTCCCTTGCTGGTGGAAGATTAGTGACCTCCATCCACTTTCTGTCTTTCTCGATGTCTGAATAGACCCATTTGATAAAGCTCCATGCTTCTTCCTTGTGCTTTGTTGTGGCAAACATGACTAATCCTTTAGTATCAGCGAAAGTAAATATCGGGTTGTCTTCGGGGTAATCATCTGGAACTGGGGGAGGAGTTATTGTTATGTGATCAAAGACATCGGGGAAGAGATTCCTGGCTTGATTTATCTCCCACGGTCCAAATATACCTCCAAGAACGACTCCAAAGTAAAATGGATTGCTACCTAGATCAACCGCCGTCCAGTTATTTCTGAACATAGTGTCGATGAACGTAACGACTTCTTTTCCAGTGTCGTTGTTGAATAGAGCTCTTGCCTTTTCAACATCGAGATAAGGAGAACCTTCGCTAGCAGAATAGTAGTAAGTTATGAAGTCGTACCACCTGTCGTACCAGTTTCTGCCCATAACTACAAGCGTTCCATACTTTTCATAGGGCAAGGAGTACTTCTCACTAATCTCATAGATTTCCGAGTAGGTCCTGGGCGGCTTGTCATAACCCAGCTCCTTCAGAATGTCTGATCTCCACCACATCATTATGGGGTTAGAGTAAATGGGGAGAACGAAATAGTCGCTTCCAAACTTCCAGTTTTCGACAATGGAGGTCATTTTTCTCTGTTCCATGAGTTCCCAGAAATCTGGAAAAGAATTCAAGGGGACTAGTATATCTGCTTCAATAAGCTGTGCTGCAAAGCCCGAGAAGATGTTTGTACAGATATCTGGCATTCTTCCAGATGCTATTGATGTCAGTATAGCTTCTTCTGAACTACCCGCTGCGGGAATCGTTGACCACTTTATCTGGATTTCAGGGTTATTCTGATTCCACTCAGTAACAACCTCCTTCCAGAAGCTTTCCTGGAGGGGATTGGGTGCTGTCCAGAATACCAGTTCAGTGCCAAATAACCCAATAAGGAAACACAGGAACGCTACTAACAGAAGAGTCTTTTTCATTATGCTTTACCTCCTTTTCTATGAAGTGCTCTCTCTCTGAATGAATTCAGTGAACAAAGAAATCTTCGTCGGATGAGGCTCACTTCCGATTAGCAAGCTCTGCAATCTTCTTGATGCAACGACTCCCATCTCCTGCTTGAAGATCTTGAAAGTTGTTAGTGAAGGAGAGGTGGCAGAAGAACTCACTATATCATCAAATCCAATTATCGAGACCTCTTCCGGAATCCTTATCCCTCTAGCCTGCAGCTCTTCCAGTGCTCTTATCGCTGCAGTATCGTTACATCCAAAGACAGCATCTGGAAGTCCATATCTTGAAAGCAAGAGATCGATAATAGGGCTCATGTTATCGTTCTCCTCATCAAATTCAAACGCTTTCGGAAGGAGACCAGCGCTTTCCATTGCCGAAACATAGCCATCGTACCTATCCTTGAAGCCAAAGTGAGATAAGGGGCCATGGATATTCACAATCTTCTTCAATCCCTTTGAAAGCAACTTTCTGATTCCATAAATGGCTCCGTCATATCCATCAGAGACGACACAATCAACTTTCACTCCGGCCAAGTATTGGTCAATAAGTACAACTGGCTTTCCCCTGTTCTTAACACTTCTAACATCATTTTCTTTTATTTCTCCTCCAATCATGAGATATCCATCAAAATCGTTCGAAAACTCATCGATTGGAATAAGCTCACCTCTCATATTATTGCTTCTGAAAAACGCTTCTATTCCGTTCAGGACGATAGTATAGAATTGATCTGACTTATCAGAGAGAATTCGGAACAATCTCTTTCCTGCGACAATTCCAATATTGAAAGTGAGCTTCCGGCTTGCGAGGTAACTGGCAACTCTAGAAGGGCTGTATTCAAGTTCTTCAACAGCCAAAAGGACCTTCTCTCTGGATTTCTGAGAAACGTATCCGCTTTTGTTAAGCACTCTGGAAACTGTCGCTGTTGAGACTTCTGCTAGTCTGGCGACATCGGATAGTTTTGCAGACACAAGTATCACCTCAATATATGTAAACGCTTACAGCCTCAAAAATAATATACCCTTATTTAGTAAGGATAATCACATCTATTCCCGGTCAATCAAGATCATCTGATGATGAATAAGAATGATCAAGCTATAAATTCGCGTTATTTATTTCTATATCCCTATATTACGTTGTATATTGTCTATTATTCATTAAAAGAGAAGCAATAGTATGAAATAGCTAATTATATGATCTTCTTAGCCTATCAGCATCATTAGTAGTTCTAGTACGATCAAAATTCTTCTAGATCAAAGAAGTCATGAGATTCTATAATCTCATTGATATGTAAGCGATTTCACATCGACTTTTTGGGAGGTGTTTGTATGAAGAAGTTCTTGGTTCTGTTCTTTATATTAATTTCGGTCTTTCTTGCTGCTGAAACGGTTAAGGTTCCTGTATTTGTTAATTCCTTTTCCGGTGAGTCCATCGCAGTGACAATAACCATGAGCGAGATCCTTGATCTCGTGGGAGTTGACTTCGACGCTAATTGGGATTCCCTGAGAGTGTTTCAGGATGGGAAGGAACTTCCTTATCAGATTGATGATGCGGATTTTAACGGTAAGTTGTCTTCTGGAGATATTCTTTCCTTCTTGATTACGGGACCAGCGGAAATAGCCGTTACTGACGATTTCGACATCCTTCCTCCTGTTTACGACGCAGCGGGAAAAGTAGTTGAAGAAGAGGGACAGTGGCTTGTTGAGATCGGAGAGATAAGTGCTGTCGCAAATAACAGAGGTCTTGTAAAGATCACTGGTTTTGGAGATGTCGAAGGGACAGTCTTGGATGAAATCGGTATTGTAAGAATGTCAGGATATGTAGGATCGACCTACTATATTGATGGTGAGTTTGGCAGACATGAGGAGAAGACTTCTGGAGACTTCATAGTAAAAGAAGCTACAGTTCTTCCTGCAGGCCCTGTAGGAATAACAGTTGTTAGCACGCTTGAAGCCCAACCGTTCCTCGGAATAACTCAAAAGATCATTACAACATTATTCAGCAATGGAGATATCATTTCTCATAACACCTTTGAGTTTGCGACATACGCAGAACTAATGAAACTGCAGATAATGGCAACAAGAGTATTGACTGACGTAGCCGAGGACACGGTCCATACGCTTCCTGTATTCAGAAGACTTCTCTGGGCCGATCAACTGAATATTACACCACTTGAATACTGGCTTGATAGAAATGCGATCATGTTTTCCGGGAACAAACCTTACATAGTTTTCCCGGCCGTCGATTCTATGAGACCTCTCTGGTGGGGTGCAACATACATTTTTGCATCCGAGGAGAGCTGGAGAGCCAACTACTCGCAGTCGTTGAAGACAGGTGTAGCTGAGATAAATCCAGAGGTTCCAGTCGTAGTCGCCGACTATGAAAAGTGGATGGGAGGCCTTACCTGGGTATATGAGAGTAGAGAATTCAGAGACGGATACTTTGAATGGATGCCAGGTGAGATCGATATCTTCGAGAGCACGAAAGACTACGTATCATCAAATTGGGAAGACTATGTAAGACGCTTTGCGTCAGGAGATATTGTCAGTTTCAAAAGGATTTACTCGTTATTCAATGCCGACTCGATAGAGGACTCGATAGAATTCGTTGAACTGAAGAAGTCAGAAATTCATTCACTCAAGATCGGAGAGTGACTAATCGATAATGAAGGGTGAGAGGCTTCCTCTCACCCTTTTCTTTTGGAGGTTCCTATGAAGAAAGCACTGGTTATTCCAATACTTTTTATTTCGTTAATGCTCATAGGAGTTGAAGTTCAGATCAATCTGGATCATCTTGAGTTTCTCAGAGATCATTTTGCTGTTGAAGGAGAGAGTGAAATCGGTTACTGGATCTATTCTAACAGGCTTTCTGACGGCAATTACAGGTATGCCGACGCCCCGGGTGAAGGAGTGACATGCGTCGATGATGTTGCAAGGGCTGCAATTCTATATTTGAGGCTTTTTGAGATCTCTGGAATGGAGCAACACTACGATCGCGCCAAAGAAGCTCTCGGATTTGTGCTCTCCATGCAGGACAGTGATGGAGATTTCTACAATTTTGTCTTCGAGGACGGTAGCATTAACAGAAACGGTCCCACATCAAGAAAAGGAGGCAACTGGTGGGCTGCGAGAGCTCTATGGGCTCTTGCGAAAGGGGCCCGAGTTTCTCAGAGTCTTGATCCGGAGTTCTCGATGAGGTTAGCAGATGCTGCACAACGTTGCTTCCGAGAAATCATCAGCTTTGAACGGGACGGTCTTATACAGGGATACACCGATCTTTCCTCAGTAGTTCTTCTCGGAGCAGCGGAATTGTATCCCATGAGCAACGATGCGCTATTGGGAGGGTTCATAAAGAGATGTGCAGCCGCTCTGCAGAGCAAAGTCATTCAAGATAAGGAATCGATTTTCAATGGTCTTGTCGATGAATCATCGCCTTCAGAACCGAGATACTTCTGGCACGGGTGGGGCTCAAGACAGCTGGAAGCGTTGGCAGTAGCCGGAGAGATTCTAGAAGATGACAGCCTTATTGAAATCTCGGCAGAATCATTCAAGCGAAACTCTATTCTCCTAATAAATGCCGGGCCACTATACTCGATTTCGGGTTATCTGCAACTATTCCCGCAGATTGCCTACGCAGCTGAATCGGCAATTTCAACGGGCTTCAGCCTATATCAGTTAACTGGTGATGGGGATATCGCTACTATAACTGCTCTTCTTGGAAGTTGGTTCCTAGGAGTCAACAAGTTGAGTCAGTCAATGATAGGAGAGAACGGGGAGGGATTTGATGGACTTGAGTTCTCACACGTGAACAGAAATGCTGGAGCGGAATCAACAATTTCCATGCTTCTTTCTCTGGAGAGAATCAAAAGACTTCCCGAAGAGTATGGAGATCTGTTCTCAGCAGGGATAGAGCTTCTCACCCCGGTAGTGGTTTTGGAAGCTGAATCTATGAGGGCGGGCCTTTCAGAATCGGAAATAATACAGAGTACGGGAGTCTCGGGAAATGCATTGATCAAGATTTCCGGAGCATTCAGTTTACGTCTACCTGTCACCCTCGCAGAGGCATCGTATTCAGTGTTTGCGGCCGTAAACGAATCAAGAACGAATGAAGTGGTCTTCACCTTGAGACTGGGAGAATCAAAGTCGGAAAGGACGGTAAAGATCGAAGAGAAAACAGTACAGAAGCTGGGAGTCCTTAAGGGAAATGGAAAAGAGACAACGCTTACGGTCGGAGGAAAACTGAGTGAAGGAAGCCTTGATATCGATCAGATCATTCTGGTACCAGATATCGTTGCAGCATATCTTATTGAAGAAGACGCATCGATTGTTTTCAATTTCAATGGGTGCAGCGGATTTGACTATGGAATATCCGTAATCGATGGTAAGGTCTTTGAGAGAGAAAAGAGCATCGTACAAGTACCCGTGCTTTCCGTAAGCCTTATTGAAATGAATGGCTTTGTCCATCTAGATCTGCTCGAGTATTTCGATAACAATGGAATTGCTACCTCTGACGAAAGGAAAATGGCAAACTTCGATAATCCTCAAGGACTATTCGGAGCTTCTTACATATCCTCGGAGCTGGAAAAAGTTATAGATTCCGGTTCTCTTGCTGTAGAAGACACCGAATTTCTTGTTTATGTAGACGGAAACGACAACTTCAGACTTACAGGACAGGCGCTGACGTTTTCTGCAGAAGTATTCGATGGGATCTGCTTTTTGGGTGCGGCGAATCACGGCGATTACACGGGTGAAGCTCTCCTAATTTATGAAGATGACTATCAACAAGTGATTCCGTTGTCTTTTGCCGACTGGTGCGGAGGCCCCTCGACAGGAGAAAAGATCGCCTTCGAGTTCTCAGGTAGGTATGATAATACAGGTAACACAGAGAGAATTAATTGCATGTTATATTACCGTTGTGTCGATCTTCTCGATAAACCTTTAAAGGGAATAGTATTACCTCAAATACCTAATGTACATCTTTTCGCAATTTCGCTCTCTAGAGGTGGTTACGGTTCTCAGGAAAAGTAACTGCTGATTTTGAACTGAAATTCAGATGTAGAAGGCCGATTGTGTGATGAAAGTATAGTCCCTCTAAAAAACTATATTAGAAATGGATTCCGGATTGCAGGGTTAGGGCTTACAGATGCCGCTGTCCGCCTGATAGTCGATGCTGCTCGCTGAAAAACTTCGTTCTTGATCCTTCGTCCAAGACCGTGAACCCGTCCTTGGATAAGATCAAAATCGTCACGGGCTCTCTCTCGGAGAACGGTCAACGGATTACCTCTGACTCAACTTTGACAGCAACGA